>DATEJJ010000850.1:0-5327 GCA_035278125.1 Rugosimonospora sp. | reverse complement strand
ACTCCGAGCCAGCGGCCGTCGGTGGAGCGGCCCACGATGGAGAACGTCATGCCGGTGATTCTTGCCTATCACCCGCGGCGCCCTAAGCGCTGCGCGCCAGCCGGCCGGCGCGGCGCAGGATCGGCTCGCGGACGCCGGTCAGCACGCCGCCGACCCGGACCAGCGCGTCCGGCCCCACCCGCATCCGCAGCAGCGTGGTGAGCAGGTAGTGGCCGATCCGGTCGAAGTCGTCGTCGCTCAGCCCCATCCCCTGGTGCGCGGCGACCAGCTCCTTCGGCCAGTGCGGCTCGGTGCCGGCGAGGGCGAGCGTGAGCAGTTCGCTCAGGTACCGCTTGAGCCGGCGCAGGTCTGCCCCGACGAAGTACGGCGCCAGCTGGTCGTCCTGGAGCACCAGCTCGTAGAAGCGCTCGACGGCCTGCCGGGCGACGGTCGACTCCGAACTCGCGGCATTCATGTGCCTCCTCCGGTGGGTCCCCAGGACGCATGCGCGGCGAAGCGCTGACCGCGTTACCCAGATCTTCACCCATCTAAACAGCGGTTTGGTACAGATACTCCCGGGTAGATCCGGCGCATGAACCTGACGTTACTGCGCCGGGTGTACGGCAGCCCAGGCCCCGCACACATCGGTGTATCTGGATGAGACGTACGACACGGAGGACGCGGCCCGGCTGCGCGGAGCTGCGCTGGCGGGCGGCGGACGAGCAGCGGCGGAGCTGTCCACCGGGTCCGATCCGCTCGGCCGGCAGGTCGAGGGCGGCTCCGCTCGGCCGGCAGGTCGAGGGCGGCGAGGACCACCCGCTGCACAAGGCCAAGCCTGGCGGCTGGTCCCAGCTACCCGGTGGAGGAGGGCCGCGCCCGGCGCCCGTCCCCGGAGGACCGCACCGGTCCGGTCTGAGTCGCGACTCAGCGTCGGCGCCGCAGCACCACCAGCAGCACGGCCACCGCCACCGCGAAGGCCGCGACGACGCCGACCGCACCCACCACTGTGGACGGTCGCCGCACCGGCGAGGTTGCCCTGGGGCTCGCCTTCGGGCTCGGTGCCGGTGAGGGCACCGTGAGCGGGTACCGGAGGATCGCGGGCCGCGCGGCGGTCGCCCGCTCCGACACCGTCAGCAGGGCCCTGCCGTCGAACTCGTACGCGTCCGCGTAGGTGCGCAGGACCACCCGGCGCCCGTCCGGCTCGGTCAGCCGGGGATCGGTCACCTCGCAGACCTGCGCCGGTCTCACCGCTACCGGTGGCAACGCGCCCGTCGCCGCCACGGCCAGCGTCAACCAGGCCCGCCACACGGCCACCAGTCTGGCATGCCGGCGCCCGCGAACCGCCCGGCGGCGGCCGGGTTCAGCCCAGCTGCTCCGGCGGTACCCGATGAATCGCCAGCTCCTCGGCGCTGGCCCCGCCGCCCGCGGCGCCCGTGTCGACGGCCACCTCGGTGGCTTCGTCGTCCTCGTGCGCGCCCTCGTCGGGCCGGGTCAGCCGGCCCACCGGCGTCAGGTCCGGCACGCCCGGCTCGGGCCGGTCGTACATCGACACCGCCGAGCCGACGGCCGGCTCGATCGGCTCCTCCAGCAGGGCGTCCGCCTCGAACAGCAGCGGGTCCGTGTCGTCCAGCGGTACCCGGTCGAGGGTCGGGTCGGCCCGCTCCCGGGACAGCCGCAGGTCCAGCGGCTCGCCCTGGCGCTGCTCCTCGGCGGTGGTGCCGAACTCGTCCACGGCGAGCGGACCGCTGTCCCGGTCCGGCGGCAGCGCCGCCTCGTCCGGCCCGTCCGCGTGGCGGGGCGGCCCGTCGTCGTAGGCGTTGGAGTTGTCGTCGGCGACCGTACCGGCCGTCTCCTCGGCCGGCCCTTCCGGGGGAACCGGATCCGAGTCGTACCAACCGCGATGCTTCGCCATGGCACCGACGTGCCCCGGCCACCAGCCCTCAAACACCGCGACCGTGTGCTCCTGGACCCCCTGGCGGGGGTACCGGAGCACACGCCACCGCGGTTGGTAGGGGTCAGTGGTTGCCGGCGGCGTTGAGGATGCTGGCGCCGCAGCAGCAGATGATGATCAGGGCGACCAGGCCCAGCGCGACCCAGGTGACCCACATGCCGTTGTACTTCTGCGGCGGCGCGCCCAGCGCACCGGGCGAGAACGCGAAGGCGGGGGCGCGGTACTCCAGCTCGACGGTCTGGCCGGGTGCCACCGGTACGGTCAGGTCCGCCGGGCCGAGCTGCGGGGGCAGGAAGTACGGCGTGTGGACGTGTAACTGGTGCTGACCGGGTGGTACCGGGATGACGGTGCGACCCCAGCCGGACTGGGGCAGCTGCTGGCCGTTGAGCGACACGAATGGCTTGATGAAGAAGAAGATGAACGCGAGCGGGAAGAACTTCGTGGTGAGGGCGATCGCCGAGCCGTTGCCGGCGGGCTGCTGGTACGGGGGGTACGGGGCACTCACGTGCGGCTCCTCTCAGGAAACGCGCACACGATACCGGATCTTCATCCCCACCGGTGGACTGGAACATTGTCGTGCATCTGTCCGATGTACTCCCGCAGCAGCAGGCGCAGCGCCTCGTCCCGGGGTACCCCGTGGCTGGACTCGATGGTGTGCAGCTTGCCCACCTGCCAGGTCGCACCGTTGCGGGCGGTCAGGCAGCGCTCCTCCACCACCCGCAGCAGCCGGTCGCGTACCTCCGCGTCCACGCCCCACCGGTCCAGCCCCTCGTGCGCCATGGGCAGCAGCCGGCGCAGCACCAGCTCGGTGGCGGGCAGGTAGCCCAGGCCCGGCCAGAACAGCTGGGCCTCGATGCCGTCGCGGGCGGCCCGGTGGAAGTTCTCCTCGGCCGCGCTGAACGACATCTGCGACCAGACCGGCCGCTGCTCGTCCGCGAGCACCCGGACCGCGCCGAAGTAGAAGGCGCAGTTGGCCAGCGTGTCCAGCACGGTCGGGCCGGCCGGCAGTACCCGGTTCTCCACGCGCAGGTGCGCCCGGCCGCTCACCACGTCGTACACCGGGCGGTTCCACCGGTAGATGGTGCCGTTGTGCAGGCGCAGCTCGGCCAGCTTCGGGATGTCGCCGCGGGCCAGCGCCTCGGCCGGGTCCTCGTCGTCGGAGATGGGCAGCAGTGCCGGGAAGTAGCGCACGTTCTCCTCGAACAGGTCGAACACCGAGGTGATCCAGCGCTCGCCGAACCAGACCCGGGGGCGTACCCCCTGCACCTTCAGCTCTTCCGACCGGGTGTCGGTGGCCTGTTCGAACAGGGGTATCCGGGTCTCCGCCCACAGCTGCTTACCGAGCAGGAACGGCGAGTTGGCACCGACGGCGAGCTGCGCGGCGGCCAGCACCTGCGCCGCGTTCCAGTACGCCGGGAAATCCCCGGGGCTGACCTGCAGGTGCAGCTGGGTGCTGGTGCAGGCGGCCTCCGGGATGACGGTGTCGGCGGTGGCGGCCAGCCGCTCCGCGCCCTCGATGGAGATCAGGATGTCCTCGCCCCGGGCGGCCAGGATCTGCTCGTTGAGCAGCGCGTACCGCGGGTTGCTGGACAGCGCCTCGCGGCGCAGGTGCTCGCGGCGCAGGGTGGGCAGGATGCCGACCATCACCATCGACGCGCCGACCGTGCGGGCCTTGTCGTCGGCCGCGTTGAGGCTGGCCCGCACCTGGTCTTCGTAGTCGGCCAGGCCGCGGCCGGCGAGCCGGCGGGGCGCCACGTTGATCTCGATGTTGAACTGGCCCAGCTCGGTCTGGAAGTCCGGGTCGGCGATGGCGGCCAGCGCCTCGGCGTTGCGCATGGCCGGGGCGGCCTGCTCGTCGACCAGGTTCAGCTCGATCTCCAGCCCGGTCAGCGGGCGGTCGAAGTCGAACCGGGACTCGCGCAGCAGCTGCGCGAAGGCGTCCAGGCAGCGGCGCACCTTCTGGCGGTACCGGGCCCGATCGGCGCTACTGAAGACGTGCGCCTTGACCTCTTCGCCCATGGCGTACGCGCCTCCTTGCCCCCCGTCCTAGTCCCACTCCCAGTACAGGCCGACGACCGCCTGCTCGACCCGGCCGAACCGGGCGTGTACGGACAGCTCACTGTCCAGCTCCACCGGCGACCGCTCGATGACCCGGGCCTGGTCGATACGGTCCCACCGGGCCGACCATACCCGTGCGGGTACCCGCTGGGGATGGAACCGGACCCACATGGTCAGCTCCTCGGTCGCGCGCAGTACCGCCCGGCGCAGCTCCGGCGGCGGGTGCGTCTGGTACGCGAACGTGGTGTGGTGCTGCAGCAGCGCGGTCTCGCCGAGCGCGAGCGGCTGGGCGAGCAGGATGTCCACGCCGTACACGGTCTCGTTCACCTGGTACACCCGCGGCCCCACCTGACCGCCGCGCACCATGTGCACCACGAGTTCGTCGGTGTCGAACCGGTACGGCACGGACTCCAGCCACGGCACCGTGGACCGGATCACCTGGATCGTCTCGTGCTCGGCGGGCCGACCGTCCGGCCCGATGGTGTGCAGCTCGTGGAAGGAGAGCGTGTCGTGGTGCGGCGGCCCGGCGTGCCGGTACCCGTCACCGATCGGGCGCAGGTCGCGGTAGATGGCCAGTACCGACGGGGAGCCCCGGCGCAGCTCGCGCAGCCGGTGCGCGTGCCGCACGGTCAGCCCGAACGCGGCGATGAAGTCCTCGAGGTCGGCCGGGCTGAGCATGCTGCCGTCCAGCGCGTGCCGGGCGACCCGGACCAGCTCCTCGGCGGGCCGGGTGAGCACCCGGCTCTCCTCCATCCCGCTGGACCGCCGCAGCTTGCGCTCCTGCAGCACGGTCGCCACCGCCTGCGGATCGATCCTGGGGCCGTCGATGTCGCGCGCGTGCCGCTCCCACCGTGACCGGTAGTCACCGGGGCGGAACAACAGCATCCGGAGGTAGGCACACGACTGCCTAACCCGGTCCTCCTCCGGCACGCTCTTGCACCTCCACTCGCTCGCGGCCGCCTCGCGAGCCCCCCGCCCCGCCTCCGGACCAGCGTATCGGCCTCGTGACGTGACGCGAAGGGGCCGTTAGGACGGTCCCGGCCGGGCCAGTGGCTGATAGTGACCGTCACCATCGGTACCCGCCCAGATCCCCCGGGTGTGCCCGATGTGCCGGCGCATCAGCGCCTCGGCGCCCGCCGCGTCGCCCGCGCGTACCAGCTCCAGCAGGGTCAGGTGTTCGCCGGCGGAGGCGGCCAGCTGGCCGCTGTGCGCCAGCCGGGTCAGCCCGTACAGCCGGGTCTGCGCGCGCAGTTCGCGCACGATGGCGAGCAGCCGCGCGTTGCCCAGCCCGTCCAGCAGCCCCAGGTGGAAGGCCAGGTCGGCCTCCAGGTAGCCGAGC
>DATEJJ010000849.1:0-2236 GCA_035278125.1 Rugosimonospora sp. | reverse complement strand
GATCGCGGTCCTCGACGGGTACGCCGTGTTCTGCTGGGTCTTCGGGGTGGTCAACCTGAGCTACCCGTTCTGGTGGCGGCTGTTCCGCAACCACCCGCCGCAGGTGCACCTGGACCCGGTACCGGTCGCCACTCCCTTCGGCGCCTTCCGGGTCGCCACCTTCCCCGGTACCTTCGCCGCCTTCGCCGCGGGCGCGGCCATGCTGCTCGCCTCGGCCTGGATCGCCCGGGGTGTCAATGTCCTTGACCGCGCGTTGATGCGGGCGCTGCTCGGACCCGGCCGGCTGGCGCAGCGGCTGCGCGACCTGGAGCAGACCCGCGCCCAGGCCGTGGACGACAGGGCCGCCCTGCTGCGCCGGCTGGAGCGCGACCTGCACGACGGTGCGCAGATGCGGCTGGCCGCACTGGCCATGAACCTCGGCCGGGCCCGGGAACAGCTCGGCGAGCGCGGCGACCCGGTCGACCTGGACAAGGCCCGCGCCCTGATCGACGGCGCCCACCACAGCGCCAAGGACGCCCTCGCCGAACTGCGCGGCCTGGTGCGCGGCATCCACCCGCCGGTGCTGGACAACGGCCTGCCCGACGCGCTGGCCACGCTCGCCGCCGGCTCGGCGCTGCCGGTCCGGCTGGTCACCGACATCCCGGTCCGGCCCAGCCCCGCCATCGAGACCATCGCCTACTTCAGCGCCGCCGAACTGCTCGCCAACGCCGCCAAGCACAGCCACGCCGGTACCGTCGCCGTCCACGCCGAGCTGCGGCACGAGATACTGCGGCTGTGCGTCACCGACGACGGCGCCGGCGGCGCGGACCCGGCCCGGGGCAGCGGCCTCGCCGGCCTGGCCGCCCGGATCCGCACGGTCGACGGCAACCTGTACATCGACAGCCCGGCCGGCGGCCCGACCCGGATCACCGTCGAACTGCCGCTGCGGGCGTGACGGGCCGGCCATGCGGATCGTGATCGCCGAGGACGCCGCGCTGCTGCGCGAGGGCCTCACCGGCCTGCTGGAGGAGCGCGGCCACCAGGTCTGCGCCGCCGTCGCCGAGGCCGGCAGCCTGCTCAGCGCCGTCGCCGAGCACCGGCCCGACGTGGCGGTGGTGGACATCCGGATGCCGCCCAGCCACACCGACGAGGGGCTGCGCGCCGCGCTCACCCTCCGGCGGACCCATCCGGGTACCGGCATCCTGGTGCTGTCCCAGTACATCGAGACGAGGTACGCGGCCGAGCTGCTGGCCGGCGACGCCGCCGGCGTGGGGTACCTGCTGAAGGACCGGGTGGCCGACGTCGCCGAGTTCGTCGAGGCGCTCACCCGGGTCGCGGCCGGCGGTACCGCCCTGGACCCGGAGGTGGTCAGCCAGCTCCTGGGCGCCCACCGCCACGTACGCGACCTGGCCGGGCTGACTCCGCGTGAACGCGAGGTACTGGGGCTGATGGCGGAGGGCCGCTCGAACACGGGTATCGCCGCCGCGCTGACCATCACGGAGGGGGTGGTCGAGAAGCACGTGGCGAACATCTTCGCCAAGCTCGACCTGCCCCAGACCGGGGGCGACAACCGCCGGGTACTCGCCGTCCTGCACCACCTGGAGTCCACTTAGGACTGGTGCCGGCGGCGGAGCGCGGCGAGCAGGGGGATCGCGGCGATCTTCTCGTCGGTCAGCTCGGCCCAGCGCAGCTTCGCGTCCGGGCGCCGCGCCCGTCCCGGCCGGCAGTCGATGATCCGGTCCGGGGTCACCACCAGATCGACGGGTACGTCGTGCGCGGCCGACGGGATCGTGCCGGCCGGGCGTACCTGCAGCTCGTGCACCGTGGTCACGACCAGGGTACCGGCGCTGATCAGGCCGGCCGCGCCGGCGAGCGCGTACTCCAGGTCCGCGAAGCCGCCGCCCTTGCCCAGCCGGGTACCGTCCTCGCCCACCGCGACGCACCCGGTGACGACCAGGTCCACCGGCTCCAGCTCGCGTACCGGGATGCGGCGCGCGGACCGGCTGGCGCCCGAGATCGACGCGGCCCGGCGCGGCTTGTCCGCGAGGTGGTCCGGGTCCAGCAGGAAGAACGGATCCGGGTCGGCGAGCCGGGGTACCGCCATGTAGACGGTCTTGCCGTCCTCCAGCGCCCGCTGGCGTACCGGCAGCTGGGCCGAGTCGGGGTTGGCCTTGACCGTGCCGGCGGACCGCCACTCCGGCCTGGCCCGCAGCCGCTCGGCGGCGGCCTCGGCGCCGGTGAAGTTGGGGATGCGGCC
>DATEJJ010000848.1:0-11410 GCA_035278125.1 Rugosimonospora sp. | reverse complement strand
CCGGGCCAGCACCACCGGCCGGTGAAGCGCCGCGGCCAGCGCCGTACGGGTCGGGCGGACCCGGGCGTGGACATCGACCCGCACGTGCCGGCGCACCGGGCGCCCGTCCACCAGATCGGCCACCATGCGGCAGGCCAGCGCGCCGAAGAGCAGCGACGCGTACACGAGCTGCGGTACCGAGTAGTCCGGGTCGCCCAGGCGGGTACGCGCGTTTTCGAGCATCTCCAGCGGCACCGTGCGCAGTGGTACCACCCGACGCAACAACCGCCACGGATCGAGTGTGTCCACATGCGACCGGATGAGCCGGCCGGCGAAGGGTGCCAGGCCGGTCCGGTAGTCGTAGCAACGGATGTACTGGGTGCCGGCCATGTCGTATCCGGTGAGCACGGGGCGGCGCGCGGCACTGGCCGCCTCGTGCAGCAGGTACTTGGCGGTCCAGCCGGAGCGCTCGGTCACGTCCACCCCGTCGATCACCACGTCGGTACCGGACACCAGGGCGGTGGCGTTGGCCGCGGTCACACCCTCCTCGTGCGTCTCGATCCGGGCGTACGGGTTGATCTCGGCGAGCCGGTCACCACCCACCACGGCCTTGTTGCGCCCGACGTCACGGTATCCGGCGTGCTGGCGGTTGAGGTTGTTGAGTTCGTAGCACCCGTTGTCGGCGAGCACGAAGTCGCACACCCCGAACCGGGCGAGCGGTTCGATGGCCGCGCCGCCGGTCGAGCCGCAGCCGGCCACCAGCACCCGGGCCGACCGCAGCCGGTGCTGCGACCGGGGCGCCACGAAGCCCGCGTTGCGGGTCACCAACTCCTCGTAGTACCGGTCGGCCACGCCCGGCCCGGCCAGGTCCGCGGCGGGCGTCATGCCGCGCTCCGGACATCACAGCCGAGGGTACCGGCCAGCCGCCGCACGCCACCGAAGACGTCCGGAGCCGCCAGCGCCCGATCCAGCTCCTCGATGCGGCGCTGCAGTTCCGGCCCGGCCGGCACCCGCGACACGAACGGCTTGACCGACGCGCGCACCAGGTACATCGGGTGCATCACCTCGGCCGCCGGCAGTACCGGCCGGGTACCCTCCACGAGCTGCACGTCCAGCCCGAGCATCAGCAGGTGCCGCAGGGCCAGCCGCTCCTCGACGTCGCCGATGAGCACCCGTGGTGCCGGGTCCAGTGCGGCCACGGCGTGCCCGGCGCCGAGCAGCAGCTCCAGGGAGACCCGCAGCCGCAGCCCGCGGTCGCTCATCTGTCGATTGTGGACGAAGCGCTTGACCTCGCGGACCTCGTGGGTGGTGAGCCCGTCGGGGGGCGGTACCCGGTGGAAGAGGTTCACGTCGTGGGCGTGCTCGGTGTGGAACAGCACCCGGCCGGGGTCCCGCGGGTCCCGCGGTACCGGGTCGGGCGAGGCGCCGAAGCCGACATACCCCAGGATCCGTCCGGTGTCGCCGTCGAGCGTCACCACGTGGATGTCCCGCGGGTGTACGTTCGCCGCCGACTCGCAGAACATCGCCGCCCGGTACACCACGTCCGCGGACGCGTACCCGAGGCGGAGGTACTGCGCGAGCCGGAAGCCGAGCAGCCCCAGCAGGTACCGGTGCGGCAGTTGGTCGGTCCGTACCGCGAGGGTGAGCAGGCCGTCCGGGCGCCGTACCTGCCAGCACAGCCCGTCGCCGGCCACATGCTGCGGGATCCGGTCGTACCGCAGCGTGTCGTGCAGAGCCAATACGTCACGCACGTACCGGGCCTGGGCCGAGTGCGCCCGGACCGGCGGGCGCTCCAGCATACTGATCACCATTGTCGTTCCCCCTCCCGGGCTCTCACAGGTCGTCCTCGGCGTACAGCGCTTCCGTTACCGCCAGCGCGAGAACCTCCGGGGTGCCCTCGTAGATGCGGGCACCGAACGACTCGCGCACGTACTTCTCGATCGGGTACTCGCGCAGGAAACCCCGCGCCCCCAGCAGCGACATGGCCTCCTCGGCCACCTCGATCGCGGCCCGGTCCGCGAACAGTTTCGCGATGGCCGGCTCGTACGCGGGTGCCGGGATGTTGGTGTCGGCCACGCTCGCGCCGCGCAGGTACAGCATCCGCGACGCGTCCACCTTGGCCGCCATCTCGGCGAGCTTCCGCGCGGTGAACTGGTGCTGGTACAACGGTTTGCCGCCCTGGATCCGCTCGGCGCACCACGCGCTGGCCACCTCGAAGGCTCCCCGCGCGATACCGGTGGAGATGGCCGCCACCGTGCTGCGGGCCATGTTCATCTGCTGCACGTTGATCAGCATGCCGGTACCCGGTTCACCGACGATGTTCTCCGCCGGCACCCGTACCCCGTCGAACACCAGCTCGGTACCCAGACAGGCGCGATACGCCATCTTGTCCGCGACCGCGCCCCGGGCCACCCCCGGCGTGTCCAGATCCACCACGAAACACGTCAATCCGGTGGCGGCCGGGTGGCCGTCGAGGTTGGCGTACACGCAGCCGAACCGGGCGACCTTCCCGTTGGTGATGAAGCGTTTGCGGCCGTACAGCAGGTAGTGGTCCCCGTCCGGTACCGCACGCACGACCCCGGTGGCGTATTGCGCGTTCTCCGGGATCAGCAGGTCGCACCCGGCCAGCTCCTCGGTGATCGCGTTGCACGCCAGCACCGGCTCGTCGCCGCAGAACAGTGGCAGGAAGCGAGCCTGCAGCCGGGGATCCGCGGACAGCAGCACCGGCGCCTGCCCGAGCATGGTGGCGCCGAAGATGAGCGCGGTACCCGCACACACGGCGGCCAGCTCCTCCAGTACGACCGCCACCCCGAGTACCCCGTACCCCAGGCCGCCGTAGTCCTTCGGTACCACCAGGCGGAGCAGCCCCGCCTCGTGCCCGCGCGCCACCAGCTCCCAGTCGAAGTGCTCGGCCGGCGCGGCGTCGTTGGCGGCGACCCTGGGCCGGATCACCTCGGTCGCGAACTCGCGTACCCGCGCCCGCAGCTTCCGCAGCTCCGGCGGCAGCGTGTCGATGCCACCCTCGCTCTCCCGCACAACAGTTACCGACATCCCGTCTCCAGTGTCCGAAGTGGAAGGTGGTCAGACCGCGACGCCGGCGGCGCTGGCCACCGCTCCGTAGCGGTCGAACGCGGGCTGCAGCAGCGGGAGGAACTCCAGCACCTTCCCGACATTGCCGCGGACGCGTACCCGCCCGGTCGCCAGCGCGATCGGCATGACCAGCCGGCCCAGCCACAGGGCGTGCGCGGTGTCCGACGACATCCGGATACGGACCGCCGCCTCCGCCGGGAAGTCCTGCGTCCGTACCCCGTCGGCGTCGACGAACAACTCCACCTCCGGCTTGGTCTGCTGCAGGTGCAGGCTCAACCCCGCGTCCCGCAACCGCCGCACGAAGGCATCGTCAGCCACCAACGTCTCGAACAACTCGGCGAACACCGACGTCGCCTGCGCGCTCGAACTGAAAACCGTCATCGCAACTCCCGTGTCGCTCGTCGGCAAGCCGTGCCGGCCTGGTCACGTAAGACAAGATGACGCCCAAAACCGAAAAATACGATGTGACGTGGTACCGGCCGGGTGGTCGGCCGCGACGTGCGCGACGGCGTGGTGCAGGTGGTGGCGGTGGGTCAGATGGGCGCGCCCGGAGGCCAGCACGGCGCTGCTCTCGGTCGCGTCGAGGCTGCGGAGCAGGCCGCGGGACACGACGATGTGGCCGGGAGTGGCCACGGGCGTTCGACGGCGGTAGCGGTCAGCTCAGCGGGCCGGGTAGTTCGATGGGCTGCCGGGTGACCAGCGGGCTGAGCGCCGGTGGTGACTGGCCCGGGCAGAGCTGGTCGTGGTCGGGTAGCGCGCCGGTGGTGAGGAACGTGGTGGCGATGTCCGCGGCGCAGGGTGCGGCGGTGATCAGGTACACCCCGTGGCCGCCCTGGTCGACGCTGACGAACGCGGCCCGGCGCCCCAGGGCTTGGCGCAGCCCGAACCCGGAGATCCAGGCGGTGGCAGGATCGCGCAGGTTCTGCAGGATCAGCACGTTGCGCGGTCCGTCGCCGGTGACCCTGACCGGTGGCTCGATCGGGTGGGAGGGCCAGAAGGCGCAGGGCCAGATGTTGTCCGGCATGCCGGCCGTGGCCGGGAACAGCCGGCGTCCGGCCGCGACGTTGCGGGCGTACGTGCTGATGGATCGGGGCCACGCGGCGTCGTCGCACACCACCGCGTACAGCGCCGCGGTCTGGTTGTCCGCCGGCACCGTCGCCGCGGCACCCGGTGCTCCGCTGATCCGGCGCAGCGCCGCCGCGACGGCCGGGGGCAGCGTTGGCGTGGGCGCCGGCAGCGCGGCCAGGGACTGCCAGATCTGGGCCAGTGTCGGCAGGGCAACGTCGTTGTACAGGTACGAGCGGGTCAGCTCGCGGACGAGGTTGCCGGTGATGACCGTGCCGTTGGGCAGGGTGACGGGATTCTGGTCGAACCTGCCGGTCAACTGGTAGTACGTCCGGGTGACCGCGGCCTGCGTCGCACCGAGGTGGTAGGTCGCGTCACGGGCCGCCGCCCAGGCCGTGAAGTCAGGCAGGCGTATCGCGATCGCCTGGTCCCAGGTGCGCCACATCTGGTACCAGACGAGGTTCGGGTCCACCGCGCTGTCGAGCAGGATCCGGTCGCTGCGCTGGGGGAAGAGTGTCGTGTACACGGTACCCAGGTAGGTGCCGTACGAGTAGCCGAGGTACGACAGCTTCGGCTCGCCCAGCGCGGCGCGGATCCGGTCCATGTCCCGGGCCGTGTTCGCCGTGGTGATGTAGGGCAGCAGGTCACCGGAGAGTTGGGCGCAGTCGTGCGCGGTCTGGCGGGCGTAGGCCACGTTGCGGGCGATCGAGCCGTCCGGTGCCGGGTAGGGCAGCACCAGTTCGACCGGCGTGGTCGCCGGGATCCCGCAGGTGACCGGGGTGCTGTACCCGATGCCACGGGGGTCGAAGCCGATCAGGTCGTACCGGTCCGTGACCGCGGCCGGCATCAGCGGCAGCAGTCCGTCCGGGAAGTCGATGCCCGACCCACCCGGGCCGCCCGGGTTGAACAGCAGGATGCCCCGGCGCAGGCCCGGCTTCGCGGTGGGGATCCGGGACACCTCGACGTTGATCTTCCGGCCGTCCGGATGCCGGTAGTCCAGCGGGACCGGCAGGCTGGCGCACCGCTCGCGCGGGTCGCGGGTCAGGCCGCTCGGCGCGGGCGGACAGTCGGCCCAGGTCAGTCCGGCCGCCCCGGTGTCGCGGGGCGGGACTGCGTAGGCAGCGCTCGTGGGTGCCAGCACCGCGACCAGCAGGCCGAGCGACACCGCTCTGGCGAGGAGACGCATAGTGACCCCCATAGATCTACGCCGTCTTCTGGCACCATAGACGACCAGTGCCACCGGCGCAGCCCGAGTGCGACAACCGCCACCGCTACGGTCGTTTGCGGCGGGTGGTGGGTTTCGGGGCCGGCGACGGATGCCGGTGCGTGGGCGGGGTGACCGGGGTCGCGGGCGTCGGGTGGCCGGTGCAGCCGAGTTCGTCGCAGAGCGGGTTGAAGATCGTGGCGAGGCCGGCGGCGGCGAACTGCCAGTTGTGCCCGCCGGCGCCGGTGAAGGCGTGGGTGGGGATGCCGGCCATGCGGGTCAGCATGGCCATGTGTTGGCCGACGGTGATGCCGCGGGCGTCGTCGACGCCGGCGCCGAACCAGGCGGTGACGCCGGGGTACTGGCGGGTGGCGAGCAGGTGGGCCGGGTCGTGCGCCTGCGCGTCGGCGACGCTGCCCCGGTACAGGGCCGTCAGGGTGTGTTGCGGGCTGCCCAGGTTGGGGCGGGCGTCGCCGCCGAAGTCGATGAGGTGGCGGTAGATGTCGGGGTGGCGCAGCACCAGGGTCAGCGCGCAGGTGCCGCCTTCGGAGAAGCCGACGATGCCCCAGCGGGCGGGGTCGTGGCGCAGGTGCAGGGTGCCGGTGATGAAGGCGGGTACGTCCACCGCGAGGTAGGTCTCCGCGTTGCCGGCCGGGCTGTCAACGCATTCGCTGTCGCCGATCGCCGAGCCGTTCTGATCCACGACCACCAGGACCGGGGCCACCCCGTGATGGCTGGCGGCGTACGCGTTGTCGGTGTCCTTGCCGTGCCCGGCGCGCAGCCAGTTGATCGGGGTACCCGGGGCACCGACCAGCATGACCAGTACCGGCAGGCTCCCGCCCTGCGGCCCGAAGTAGGCGGGGGGCAGGAACACCACCCCCGACCGGTGCGGGAAGTGCGACACGGTGGCGGGGGCGTCCAGCGCGACGATGACCCCCTGCGACGCTGCCGGGCCGGTACCGCCGGGGCGAGCGCCGTTGATCAGGTTACGCAGGCCCTGCTCCCCGTTGACCACCGGAGTGTGGCCGAGCACGTCCCCGACCTGCGGCCAGATGCCGTACTCCTGGTCGATGAGCAGGAAGGCGCCGGCCAGGCTCAGCGGTACCGCGGCTACCGCGGCCGCCTTGCGCCACACCACGATCCGTCCAGGGGCGTGGTGACGCAGCACGAGTGGGCAGGTGGCCGCCGCGGCGAACCCGGCACCCACCCACACCGCGAACGACGGCGGGTACGCGTCGGTCACCGTACCGGTCACCCACAGGCCCGCTGCGATCACACCGACCAGCGCAGCCACCGCGAGCAGGGTCACGGGTAGGGTCCGGGTCAGCCAGGCCCGGTCGCGCCGGTACCAGCCCGCCACCAGCAGCACGCCACCGCAGACCTCGATCGCCGTCGCCGCGACGGCGTTCAGGAGGGGTACCTGGTCGAAGGCGCCCGCCCACCCGGCCACCACGACGGCCACCACCGCCAGCAGCACCGCAGCCCACACCACCACGCGCCGCCGCCGGCGACGGCGTACCGACAGCGCCGCGGTCCGGGTCGTTGGGGCAATCGTGGGCAGGCGCTGCGTTGGCTGGTCGGACACGTCGACGTACATCACCCTCCCGTCTCACCGCAGGGCTCGCCCATCCTACTCGTGCTCAAATGTGCGCAATCGATCACACGTTGATCCCCGGGCGGCCCGAGGTGCGTGCGCGCGGGTACCGGTGCGGCGCAAAGGGCCGGCCGACCACCATGAACATCTGCGCAATTACGCAAACGTTATTCTAGTCCGCGCCGTCAAGCCAACCGTGTCGTCCCAACGGCTGATCCCTGTTCGGAGGGTTTGCCTCCCGTACCGCCACCCAACGGACAAACCGCAGCGAAGATGGGCGGGATGAGCCTGTCACCATCGGTACTGCTGTTGCTGATCATCGCCGCGTCACTCGGCGGCGCCGGCTGGCTGCTGCACGCCGCGCCCCACCCGCCGCCCCGGGTGCCCCCATCCACCGATGCCCCCGCGCCCGGCGAGCCGGACCGGTCGCCACCGACGGCACCGCCGGACGCCCTGGTACCCCGGCAGCGGTGCAATCCCAGCGCCGCCACCCGAATCACCCGGCGCGACCAGGGCAGACCGCCATACCCCGGATCTCCACGGGACGATCTCCGCGGCGGGACCGGCACGGACAACCAGCCACCAAGCGCCGGACCGGCGGTCGACGGATAGCGCCTTTCCCCGGGGGAAAACGGTGCCGTCATCAGGTGTCCATCGTTTGCGAATGTGCGCACATTTATGGCTGATGGTCGTTGGGGCGTACCATGCCACTGCGACCGTGTCGACTGGCGTACCCGGGCCCGCGCGCCGGACTTTGTCCCAGCCGCTGCTGACCGGGGGCGGGAGACCGCGGCGAGGCGGGATCAGGTGCGGGGCGGTTCGCGGCCGACCGTTGGGGAGGATGCGTGAACGCGGCAGGTCGGGCGGCACCGGTGGCGGCGCAGCCCGCGACGATCGCGGACGAGCGGGTCGGTGTCAATGGTGCCGTCGCCGCGGTGTTGACGCGGGGGATCGGGTCGATGCCGGCTCTGTACCTGGTGCTGGTCATCGTGGGCGGGTGGATGACGCTGGCGACCTGGGGGCCGCTGCACCGGGTGGACCCGTACCCGTTCGCGTTCCTGTTGTTCCTGGACAACGTGGTGCAGTTGGTGCTGTGCCTGGTGATCCTGGTGGGGCAGCGGGTTCTGGGGTTGGCGGCCGACCGGCGGGCGGTGCAGACGTACGAACACGCGGAGGCCATCTTCGCCGCGGTCGCGCAGTTGCAGGCGCACCTGGACCGCCACGACCGGGCCCTGGCCCGGGGGGTGAGTCTGTTGCAGTCCAGCCCGCACCCGTGGATCCACCGCCACCGGGTCCAGCCGCCGCCGCAGGCCCTGGATCAGGCGGTCGGGGTCAACGGTCGGATCGCCGCCTGGTTGACCCGGCGGCTGGGCAGCATGTGGGCGTTCTACGCCGCGGCGGTGACCCAACTGGTGTGGATCGGCCTGGCCCAGGTGGGGGTGCAGCGCATCGACCCGTACCCGTTCGCGTTCATGTCGTTTCTGTCCACCCTGGCCCAGCTCGTCTTCATGATCGTCATCATGGTGGGTCAGGACGTGCTGGGCCGGGCCGCGGACCGCCGGTCGGAACAGACGTTCCTGGACGCCGAGGCGATCCTGCACGAGTGCGGCCGGATGCAGGCCCGGCTGGCCGCGCAGGACCGCATCATCGACGCGTTGGCCGACTACACCACGACCCAGGTCACCGAGCAACTCGCCCACGCCATCCACGCCGCCTACCTGCAGGCGGCGCTGCAATCCGGTGAAGTGCCCGGCAGCCGGCCCGCCCTCAACCGCTGGGACGAGCTGCCGCAACCGTTGCGGGAGTCCAACCGGGCCCAGGCCCGGCAGTTCGGCGAGCACCTGGCCGCCATCGGCTGCCTCATGGTGCCGGCCACCCAGCCGACCCCGTCGATCACCTTCACCGACACCGAGGTCGAGTTGCTGGCGCGGTTGGAGCACCAACGCTGGCTGACCGAGCACACCAACCCACCCCGCGGCGGCGACCCACAACCCAACCGGGTCGGCTGGGAGCAGTTGCCCGGCCAGACCCGCACCCACGCCCTGGACGCCGCCCGGCGCATCCCGGTGCTGCTGGCCGACGTCGGCTTCCACATCCTGCGCGAGGGTCAGGAAACGTCAGCCCCGGCCGAGCCCGACCTCACCCCGCAGCAACGGGCCACCCTGCAGCAGGCGCTGATGGCCGCCGGTGTCCTCGTCGCCCTCGCGGAAGGTGTCGCCGACGCCGAGGAGATCCTCGCCCTGGTCCGGCACATCCGCGAGACGGGCATCAGCCATCCCAGCCCCTTCATCCGCGACCTGGCCGCCAATACCGCCTTCAGCACCGGCCTGCGCGCCTCCACCACCTACCACGACTACGCCGGCCCCGCACTCGCCACCATCCACGCCGCCACCACGCTCGTCGCCACCCACGCCCCCACCGAACTGGCCCACTTCCAGCGCCTGCTGGTCGATCTGGCCACCACGGTCGCCGACGCCAACGCCGAGGGCGGCCTCTTCGGCATCGGCGCCCACACGCGTACCCCCAACGAGGCCGCCGCCATCCACGCCGTCCACCACGCGACGACCAGAGCCGCCGCGGACCGCGTCGATCTGGGCGACGCTGGTGGCGTCAGGGCCGTTGGGTGAGCACCGCAGCCCGCAGGTTGCCGCGCATCACCGGCGGCATGCCGGGGTGGTCGTGCCCCACCGGTGGGGGTGCGGCACGACCACCCTCCATCAGATCCCGATCCGCGCGTAGGCAACGGTCACGGCCGGGCCTCAGGGTGCGACGAGGGTGAACTTCTCCCAGGTGCCGATGGCGGTGCGGTTGGCGATCAGCGGGAGCCTGCCGGCATCGGCCGCCGAGACGTAACGGCCGTTGGCGGCGGCCTTGAGGCTCACGCTGCCGTCGCCGTTGGTGATCAGGCGGAACGTCTCCCACCGGCCGATGGCGGTGCGGTTGGCGATCAGGGGCAGCCGGCCGGCGTCGGCCGCGCACACGTAGCGGCTGTCGGCGTGGGCGCGCAGCGCGATGTTCCCGCCGCCCAGAACGATTTCGTCGAACTCCTCCCACACGCCGACCGCCCGCCGGTTGGCGATCAGCGGTAACGCGCCGGCGTGCTCGGCGGTCACGAAGCGACCATTCGCGCGGGCCCGTAGGCTGATCACCCGCAGCGCCGCGGGACTGTGCGCCACCGCCGCGGCGGTGGCGGCGCCCGCGGGTGCGCCGCCCACCAATGCCGCGACAGCCAGGGCGGCGGCGGCCACTACACCGGTCGCCATGATGCGTGCCAGCTTCACTCTTGTCTCCCTCATAATCAGATTTTTCGGGGTACAAGTGTCATAGCAGACCAACCACATAGGGCACGCGAAACACACCTACAGCGTGTCGGGGTACGGCGACTGTGCGCTGTGGCAGTACCGGTGTCAGTCGCGGGTGACGAGCGGGAACCAACCCTGCTCCGGGTGGGCCGCCTCGCTGCGGCCGTCGCTCGTGTCGGCGCCCAGCCACGGCGCGAGCACGCTGACGAGCAAGAGAACCACTAGCAGCAACACCAACATCGTTCCATCCCTTTCTCCTGCTCAAGGTTCCCGCAGAAATAGTTCGCCGTCCAGCGACAGATCTTGAACAACCGTTCAGGGATACTGAACAATAGGTTCGTGCTCACCACCCGGCTCCTGCTCGTCCACCGCACCGTCGTTGAGGAGGGCACGCTGCGGGCGGCGGCCGCCGCGTTGGGCTACACCGTGTCGGCCGTCAGCCAGCAACTGTCCCAACTGGAGCGTGAGGCGGGGTCGGCACTGTTCGAGAAGGCCGGCCGCGGCGTCCGTCCCACCGCCGCGGGGCTGCTGCTTGCTGAACACGCCACGCACATCCTGGCCGCCGTCGAGGATGCCGAGGGCGCGCTGGCCGACCTGCGGGCCGGTCGGACCGGCCGGATGCGTGTGGTGTCTTTCCACTCGGCCGGCGAGACCCTGCTGCCCGAGGCCATCGTCGCGCTGCGCCGGCAGATGCCGGGTCTGCACGTGATGCCGCTCGTCGACGAGACCGACGGCGCGCTACGGCGGCTGCGCGCCGGCGACGTCGAACTCGTCATCGTCGTCGAACCCTTCGGCCACGCCGCCGCACCCGCCGACGACCTGCACCGGATACATCTGCTCGACGACGAGTACCGGCTGCTGCTGCCCCGGGACCACCCGCTGGCCCGCCGCCGCGTCGTCGACCTGACCGCCCTGGCCACCACCGACTGGATCGTCACCACCGGGCCGGCCGACTATGTCCGCGAGGCCACCGTCACCGCGTGCCGGCGCGCCGGATTCACCCCGCGGCTCGTCGCCGAGGGCGACGAGTTCGCCGTCACGCAGGGGTACGTCGCGGCCGGGCTGGGCGCCGCTCTCGTCCCCCTCCTCGCCCTCGGCGCGGTGCGCGAACACGTCGTCGTCCGCGCGCTGCGCACGCCTCCCGAGCCCCGCCACATCTGGCTCGCCACCCGGCCC
>DATEJJ010000847.1:0-11652 GCA_035278125.1 Rugosimonospora sp. | reverse complement strand
AGGCACACCTCGGTGGCGTACCGGTCGGCGAGCCGGCGCAGCGGCGCGGTCACGTGCGCGTACGGCGCGGCGACGGCGGCCTGCTCCGGCTGCGCGGGCGGTACGCCGTCGAACGCGGTGTACCCCGCACCGCGCATCAGTTCGGCCGCGTGTTCGAGAAACGCCGCACCGCGCGGGTCCGCGGGGTTGATGGTGGCGATGACGCGTCCGGGGCCGGCGCCGTCCGGCCAGTCCACGCCGAGCGGGGTGGCCGCCGCGCGCAGCCTGACGATCGCCTCGGGTGGTGCGGGCGGCATGGTCCGCAGCAGCCCCACCTTGCCGGCCAGCATGATCTGCGCGGCGGCCATGCCGGTCAGCAGCGAGATCTGCGCGTTGAACTCCTCGACCGGCGCCTGCGCCAGCAGCACCAGCCGCCACCCTCCACTGTCGACCGGTTCGACCTCCTGCGCCGGCAGGGGCAGGTTGATGGCGCCGCGGGCCAGGCCCCGCGCGATGAGCAGCGCGCCGATCTCGGGCAGCAGGGCGATCGGCTCGGCCGCCCGGCCAGCGTCCACATCGGCCTGTACCGACGCGTAGTTGAGCTTGGCTCGGCTGCGGATCGCGGCGCGCTCCACCCGGACGTCGCGTACCGCGCCGTCGGAGTCGAGGTCGATCGTCCACAGCGCCGCGGCGCGGACCCGGTCGGGCAGCAGGCTCGCGGCGCCCTCGGACAGGACGGTGGGGTGCAGCGGGACGTTGCCGTCGGGGAGGTAGACGGTCTGGCCGCGCTGGTGGGTCTCGGCGGCGAGCGCGCCGTCCGGGCGCACGTAGGCGGCGACGTCGGCGATCGCGTACTGGACGCGGTACCCGCCGCCCTGCCGGCGCTGCAGGCACATGGCCTGGTCCAGGTCCATGGCCGACGGCGGGTCGATGGTGACGAAGGGGATGTCGGTGCGATCGAGCGCGGGCAGCGGCGGTGGTGCCGCGGCCGCCGCCTCGGCTTCGGCCTGCGCCGCGGGCGGGAACCGCTCAGGCAGTTCCAGCTCGCGGCGCAGGGCCGAGAAGTCGATGCGTGGGGCGAGAACGCGTCTGGTGACCACGCATCAGTGTAGCGACGGCATAGCCTCCGCGGGCCGGGTCAGCTCGCGGAACGGTTGGCCGCGGTGCTCCGCGTGCGGGGTGCGGCCGCGGCGGTGGTCCGCTTGGCCGTGCTGGTCGCGCGCGACGCCGTGCCGCTGGCCCGGGTCGCGGTGCCACTGGTCCGGGCGGTGCTCGCGGTGGTGCGCCGGGACGCGGCTGTAGCGCGGCCGGCCGCCGTCGTCTTCTTCGCCGCCGGGGCCCGCTTCGCCGTGGTCTTCTTGGCCGCGGTGGCCTTGGTGGCCGTCGTCTTCTTCGCCGCGGCGGTGGTCTTCTTCGCCGCCGTGGTGGTGGTCTTGCGCGCGGTGGTGGTCTTCTTGGCCGGCGCCGCCTTCTTCGCGGCGGTCGTCTTCTTGGCGGCCGCGGTGGTCTTGCGCGCGGTCGTGGCCTTCTTGGCGGGCGCCGTCTTGGCCGCCGTGGTCTTCTTCGCCGCGGTCGTGGTCTTCTTGGCAGGCGCGGCCTTCTTCACCGCGGTCGCCCGCTTCGCCGGCGCGGCCTTCTTGACCGTGGTTTTCTTCGCCGCCGTGGTGGTCTTCTTCGCCGGCGCCGCCGCCACCGTCTTCTTCGCGGCCGCGCGCTTCGCGGCCGTCGTGGTCGTGGCCTTCTTCGCTACGGCCATCGGGTCCCTCCTGTGGGAAATTGAGTGGGATCTGGGAATTGAATGAGGTGTGTACGCTACTGCGTTCACTCCTCGCCTGACCAGCGGACGTCTTCCGCCTCCCATGCCGCGTTGCGCTCCGCCACCCGGTCCAGCCCGTGCTCCGCCTCTTCGGCGGTCGGATATGGACCGAGACGGTAGCGCTCGGCGCACGCATTGTCGGCGGTCTCGACGCGGTTGTGCCGTAGGCACCAGTAGTACCTACCACCCTCGCCGCTGTTGCTCATGACATCACTGTGCACCGCAAACCGCTCAGGCGCTACCGATTCGCGCGAAAAGTCGAAGGCACTCCACTGTAGACCTATCCGTGGACAACCGTCTTCGGGTCGCCGGTACTCATTCCAATTTCACCCAGAAGCCTTGGGGTACAACGCTTTTACCATTCGTACGCGGTTCCGCGAGGTGCTGGTGTAGCGTCCTCGCGCCGTCCTGAGGCGGTAATAAATTTCTCTGCCATGACACGCCGTCGACACTCCTCTGAGGTGGTCGTCGTACCGTCGGCCGGGGTAGAAGGAGCCGCGGAGGTGGTGCCGGGTGGGTCGGGCGAGCGGTACGCGGGTGGTCTACGTGCTCGGTCGCGGCCGCAGCGGCAGTACGGTCTTCGCCCAGGCGCTGGGTGCGGTGGACGGCTTCTTCTACGCCGGTGAGGTCCGCTACCTGTGGGACCCGGTGCTGACCCACGGCAGCCGCTGCGCGTGCGGAGCGGCACCGGCCGACTGTCCCGTGTGGTCAAAGGTGCTGGCCGCGGTGTCCTGGGTGGACCGTGCCGCGGTGGTGCGCTGGCAGCGCGAGGTGGTACGGGAGTCCGCGCTGCCCCGGCTGCTGCGTACCGGTGGATCGTGGCCCGCGCTGGCCCGGTACCGGCAGGTCATGTCCCGGGTGTACGCGGCGATCGCCGACGTGACCGGCTGCGCCACCGTGGTCGACTCGTCGAAGCGACCTTCGTACGCGCTCGTGGTGCGCCGGCTCGCCCGCTGCGACCCGTACTTCGTGCAGCTGGTCCGCGATCCGCGCGCCTCGGCGTACTCGTGGCGGTCACGCCGGTACGCAGGCGGGGCGGGCCAGCAGCTGCGGCCGCACGGCGCGCTGAACGCGACGCTGCGGTGGGGCGTGCTCAACCTCGGTGCCGAGGTGGTGCGGCACACCGGCGACCCGGACCGTTCGCTGCTGCTGCGTTACGAAGACTTCACCGCCGCGCCCCGGGAGACGGTGTCCCGGGTGGCGCGCCTCTCTGGCGCGGCACCGGCGGCGTCCCCGTTCCTGGACGGGTGCACGGTACAGGTGGGAGACAGCCACGCGATCGCGGGGAACCCGGCGCGGTACCGCACCGGCGCGCTGGTGATCCGGGAGGACGGGCGGTGGCGCCGCGGGCAGCACCCGGTGGACCGTGCGGTGGCGACCGCGGTGGCCCTGCCGCTGCTCCGCCGCTACGGGTACTGCCTGCGGTGATACGCCACGGTTAGAGTCGCCTGATGGAGAGCACAGGCGGCACACAGCAACCACCGGTGGGCGCACCGGACGGGCGCGTCTCGCCCCGCTTCACCGGACCCGACACGTTCGCCCGGCTGCCCCGGCTCGATCAGGTGGGCCGCGCGGCGGTGGCGGTTCTCGGCATCCCGTTCGACTCGGGTGTCTCGTACCGGCCGGGTGCGCGGTTCGGTCCGCAGGCGGTACGCGCCGGGTCGAAGCTGCTGCGCGGGTACCACCCGCAGCTGGATGTGGAGCCGTGGCTCACCCACCAGGTAGCCGACGCGGGGGACGTGACGTGTAACCCGTTCGACATCGGCGAGGCGGTGACCCAGGTACACGAGGCGGCCCGGTCCCTGCTGCGCGGCGCGGACCGGCTGATCAGTATCGGCGGCGACCACACCGTCGCGCTGCCGCTGCTGCGCGCGGTGCACGAGGTGCACGGGCCGGTGGCGCTGGTGCACTTCGACGCCCACCTGGACACCTGGGACACGTACTTCGGCGCGCCGCTGACGCACGGCACGCCGTTCCGCCGCGCCTCCGAGGAGGGGCTGTTCGCGCTGGACCACGCGGCCCACGTGGGCATCCGCGGTCCGCTGTTCGGCCGCGACGATCTCGTCGAGGACCGGCGGCTCGGCTTCGCCACGGTGTCCACGGTGGACATCGCCCGGCGCGGGGTGGACGACGCGGTGGACCGCGTCCGGGAGCGGGTCGGCGACCGGCCGGTGTACGTCAGCATCGACATCGACGTGCTGGACCCGGCGCACGCACCGGGCACCGGTACCCCGGAGCCGGGCGGGTTGACCACCCGGGAGCTGCAGTTGATCCTGCGCGGGCTGGACGGGCTGCACCTGGTGGGCGCGGACGTGGTGGAGGTGGCACCGGCGTACGACCACGCGGAGCTGACCGCGCTCGCCGCGGCCAACGTCGTGTACGAGCTGCTGGCGCTGCTGGCGCGCACCCCCTGACCGGTACCCGTCCGCTCGCGCCACAGTGGAGCGTCGCGAGTGGACGGTCGCGGGTCAGCGGTCGCGGCGCATCCGGTACGTCTGCGCGGCCGCCTCGATCCGCCGGCGGTTGCGGGTACCCGGGCCGAGCGATCGCCTCGCCCGCCCGTAGAGGTACACGCCGCCACCCACCACGAGGGCGCCGACGACCAGGTAGATGACCAGCTGCAGGATCGCGTTCAGTGCCCACAGCGCGATCGCGCCGACCAGCACGAGCCCGACGATCGGCAGGACGAGCCAGGCGAGCAGGCGTGCGGTGTTCATCCGAGTCTCCTCATCGGGCGACGGGTCACGTGCCACTGTGTCAACCGTGCCACACGAGCGCCACGACGGCGAGCCCGTCAGCCGGTCGCGCGCAGCCCGTCCAGCACCACGCCGAGCAGCCTGTCCGCGTCCTCGGGTACGCGCTCGGCCGCCACCGCGATGCCGTGCCCGAGCCGCAGCAGGTCGGGCGGCCGCACGTCGGCCCGCACCGTACCCGCCGCGCGGGCCGCGTCCAGCAGCGCGCCGCTCGCCTCGTAGAGCCGGTCCCGGCACCAGGCGAACAGCTCCGAGTCGTACCCGAAGCTGGCCAGCATGGCCGCGCCCAGCCCGCGCTTCTGCTGCACGTGGCGCAGCTGCGCGCGCATCCACCCGGCCAGCGCCTGCTCCGGCGGCCCGGCTTCGAGCAGCTCGTACGCGAGCGCGCACAGCTCCTCCACGTCGTCCCGGTACACCGCGGCGATCAGCGCGTCCCGGTTCGGGAAGTGCCGGTACAGGGTGCCCGGACCGACCCCGGCCTTGCGCGCGATGTCGTCCAGCGGCGCGTCCGCGCCGTGTTCGCGGAAGGCGACCCGGGCGGCGTCGAGCAGCCGCTCGTAGTTGCGCCGCGCGTCGGCCCGCACCGGATCCTCCTGGCTCAGGATAAACGGAGATTATCTCCGGATAATCTTGCGCAACCGGAGACCCTCTCCGTACTCTATCCCTCGATCGCCAAACGGAGAATGTATCCGTTTTTCTGACCGCTGCCGCGCTCGCCTGGCTGGTCGGCCTCACCCTGCGGCGGGCCTGGTCAGCCGTGCAGCAGCCGGCTGATCGTGTGCAGGATGTCGCTGTAGAAGGTGCCGTCGATGTGCCGGAAGAGCGCGAACGGGTGGCCGGGGTCGCCGAAGAACGGGCGCAGCGTCCACGCCAGCTGCGTGCCGACGAACCCGAAGAGCAGGATCCAGATGTACAGCAGGGTCATGCTCGTCGACTGCGGTGAGCGCGGCGGCGCCGCCACCAACACCTTGGTGGGGATCGCCGTGGCGACCGCCGTGGCGACGGCGCCGTTGCCCTCGGCCACGGCCGCCGTCTCCAGCGCGGGCGCCGCCTCCGCGACCTCCAGGGGAGGCGCGGCGGCCACCGCCGCCACGCGGTCACGCTGCACCTGGTACGCGTTGAGCGAGGCCATGCCCGCGGTGAGGAAGCGCAGCCCGACGATCGCGGTCAGCACCAGGATCGCCACGTTCAGCAGCTTGATGAAGAAGTAGTTCTGCGCGGTGATCAGGAAGAACAGGCTGATCGGCGCGAACGCCAGGGTGAGCACGGAGGTCACCGTGATGGACACCATGATGAGCGCGATCGCCTGCGCCATCGAGAGCCGCGCGCCGAAGACCAGATTGAACAGGTACAGCGTGGGCAGGCAGATGGCGAGCGTCGCCAGGAACAGCAGGGGGAGCTTCACCATCGAGGACAGCGCCTGCGGGAAGCTGTTGGACGCGCCCAGCACGATGCCGTAGACGGCCAGGCTGATGGCGGAACTGACGAGCATCTGGACGCTGAGGCCCTTGAGGTCACGCTCCTCGTTGATCTGGCGCCAGATGCCGTCCCGGTCGCGGAGAATCCGTTCAATGATGAACAGACCATTTCCCGGGGGTGTAGGCATGCTGCGCACCGTACTGCACCGGCGCCAACTCCGGGATCCTTCGCGGATTCAATTGCGGGCGTACGATCACCGCCATGCGCGCCTCCGACGCCGACCGTGAGCAGGTCGTCGCCGCGCTGGAGCGGCACACCGCGGCCGGCCGGCTGAGCCTCGACGAGTTCGCCGAGCGGGTGGACCGCGCGCTGGCCAGCCGTACCCAGGCCGATCTCGCCGCCGTCGTCGCCGACCTGCCCGCCGAGGTTTCCGCCCAGGCGACCGCCAGTGGTGGGCGGCAACTCGCGTTCGCGTTCGCCGTGGCGCTGGTGGCCCTGCTCGTGCTCGGGGTGCTGGTGCTCTTCCGCCACTGAGCGGTTTTTGGCCGCTGATTGGCCGGAGAACGGCGTGGAATGTGGCTATTGCCGGGATCTACCTTTCCAGTGCCTGAAGCAAACGGGGCAGGGGTCCCCGGGCAGCACACAGATCACTGGAGACAACATGAACCGCACTGGTCGCCTCGCCGTCCTCACCGCCGCCGTCGCCGGAATCGGCGCGTTTGCCCTGCCGGCCGCCGCACACGCGGACAGCTACACCGGCCAGTTCCTCGGCACGGGCCAGTCCGCGTGCGTCTCGCAGTACGCGTCGTACCAGGTGCGGGTGGACGGTACCGCGAGCAACATGGGCGCCAAGTTCCGCGTGTACCGCAACGGTGTGCAGATCGCCGCCTCGCCCACCGACACCACGGCCGGGTACGCCGCCGAGTTCCGCAGTTCCTGGGGCAACTTCCCGGGCGCCGGCTACTACACGCTCTGCGCGCTGAACAAGCAGAGCACGAACAGCTTCGTGACGGTGCGGGTACGCGGCGACGCCGAGATCTGACCTTCGCCCGCTCCAGTGGCAGGCCCCTGGTACGTCCCTACCGGGGGCTTGTCATGCGGGCGGTACCTTCCGCGCCGGCGATCGTGTCCGCGCCGCGCCAGGAGCCGACCGCCGCCAGCGCGGGCAGCCGGTCGGTGCGGTTGCGGTACATCTCCGCCTCGGTGTCCGGGCGCCAGTTCGCCACCGTCACCAGGCCGGGCTCCAGCAGGTCGAAGCCGTCGAAGAGGGTGGCAACCTCGTCGCGGGTACGCAGCACCAGCTGCGCGGCCATGCGGTCGTAGGTGTGCTGCGCCTGGCGTACCGCCACGGTCGCGTCCGCCGGCCAGCTCGCGTGCGAGAGAACGAGGTGGCTGCCCGGGCTGAGGCTGTCCCGCAGTTCCCGCACGATACCGGCCGGGTCCTCGTGGTCGTGGATGAAGTGCAGCACCGCCACCAGCAGCACGGCCACCGGCCGGTCGAAGTCGAGCAGGTCGCGCGCGAGCGAGTCGTCCAGGATCGCCCGCGGGTCGCGCAGGTCCCCCTGGATCACCGCGCAGCGCCGGTCGCCGTCGAGGATGTGCCGGCTGTGCATCACCGCGACCGGGTCGATGTCGACGTAGACCACCCGGCTGTCGGGGGCGTACCGCTGTGCGATCTCGTGCACGTTGCCGACGGTGGGGATACCCGAGCCGATGTCCAGGAACTGGGTGATGCCCTGGTCGACAAGGTACCGCACGGCCCGTGCCATGAAGTGCCGGTTGGCCGCGGCGGCCTGCGCCGCCTCGGGCGCCAGCCGGAGCATCTGCCGCGCCACGTCACGGTCGACCTCGAAGTTGTGCGAACCACCCAGGAGGTAGTCGTAGACACGGGACGCGCTCGGCTTGTACAGATCGAACTCCGCCGGCCCGACCGGTTTCTCCATCGCTCCCCTTCCGGTGACCAGCCTGCCTGCGAGACTAAGGCACCACTGCCCCGCTCGCCTCACCTGTTCCGCCGGGATCGATGAGCTACAGGACAACCTTGCTGGCCACCCGGCGTGCGCGGGCCACGGTCGGCATATGCGAGAAGAACATCCACGAACCGGCCTGGCAGCGCCGGCAGGTGCGTACCGAGCCGACGACCACCCGCCTGCCGGTCTCGCGTACGCGCGTGACCACGTGCCGTTCGGCGAGCCGGTGGCCGCAGCGCCGGCACCGGTCGGGTACCACCTGGATCCGCGTGTGCGACACGTAGTGTTCTGCGTACCGCACCAGCGCGTACGCCCTGCCGCCGACCTTGAGCTTCGGGTTGCGCGGCGCGCCCCCGAACGGGCCCAGCTCGGCGAGGGACACCGCGTCCGCGAACCGCCCGAACGGCCGCAGCCGGCGGCGCAGCCGCCCGAAGCTGTCCGAGCTGTGCGCGGCCAACCACTCGTCGTCCGCCTCGAACCGCCAGCGCTCAGCCACCGGCCCTCCTCACCCCGGCCATACCGCGACGGTACCCACCCGGAGCGTGATCAGCCACGGTCGGCTCGCAAGATATCTAGCCAACGCGGGCGTCCACCGTCTGATGTGGACTCCCGTCAGGCCGGCAGCTGCTCCGGGCAGTGCACCCGCAGCTGCGCGTGGCCGAAGGCCGCGTTCACCAGCGCGCAGTGGTGCGGGTCCGGCTCCCCCGGGTGCGCGTACGGCTGGAAGAAGCGGCACGTCAGGCACATCCGCGCGACCGGCAGCCGGCCGCGCCGCTGTAACAGCACGATCCGGTCGACCACCAGCGTGAGCAGCCGCTGCTGCTCACCGTCGGGTACCTCGGCCAGGCTGGCGAGCAGGCGGCCGGCCCAGTTCAGCAGCGGTGGCGGCAGCTGCCGGCCGCGCTCGGTCAGCGCCACCGAGACCTGGTCCGGGTCGTACGAGGGCGCCGGTGCCATGGTGATCAGGCCGTCCTCGCGCAGCCGGCTCAGTACCGGCACCAGCAGCGCGCGGGTCATCGCCACCCGGGCGGCCAGCTCCTCCACCGAGCACGGGCCGTCCCGTCCCGCGAGCACCAGCAGCACCTGCTGTTCGGTGAGTGTGTGCGGCTGCCGGTCGGCATTGCCGGTGGTGGCCGCGTCCAGCGCGGCGGCCAGCCGGACCAGACCGACGGCGAGGCGCCCGGCCAGTTCGTCGGTTCGTACCATCGAATTCGTCATCGTTTCCTCGGCACCGTCAGGCCGACATGATCGGCGAAACTGAACTTCCGTGCCGGTTCCCCGTGGAAGACGTTAGCGCCGCCGACAGCCTGTCGGGCGCAGCAGCGCAGGTCAGCTATCCGACATCCGCGGCGCCCACGCGGACTCGTGTACGAGCAGCCCGAGCAGTACCTCGTCGAGGTACTCGCCGCAGACCCAGGCGCAGGAGCGCAGCGTGCCCTCCACGGTGAAGCCGACCGACGTGGCGGCGCCGATCATCGCGGCGTTGTCGGCGAGCGTGTCCACCTGCAGCCGGCGCAGGCCGCGCACCACAAACCCGTAGTGGCACAGCACCCGCACGATGTCGGTGCCGAGACCCCGGCCGCGGAACGAGGGGCGCAGGCCGAGTCCGAGGTGCGCGGTACGGTTGTGCGTGTCGATGTCCCACAGCAGGGCGGCGCCGGCGAGTTCGTCGCTGGCCAACTCCACCACGGCGAAGGTGGCCCGCGTGTCGTTCGGCTCGCCCAGCGCGAACGGCGAATGCGGGGTACCCGGCGCGACCGGGCGCCAGGGCCGGCCGTCGGCGCGCGAACGGGTGGGTACATCGTCGTAGAGTTCGGCGTGCAGGATGGGCTCGTCGGTCGCGACCCGGGCGCGCAGCGCCACCTTTTCACCACGGAGCATTCCCGGTTCCTACCGCACGGGTGCGGCCGGCTCAACCGAATTGGCTAAGGAGGCCGCGATGACGCTGGTGGAGCTGCCGGACGGACGGGTGCTCGAAGTGGTGACGGCCGGTCCGGAGGACGGCATCCCGTTCGTGGTGCACCACGGCACTCCGGGCGCGGCGCGGCCGTACCCGCCGATGGTCGAGGCGGCGGCCCGGCGCGGGCTGCGTACCATCTGCTACTCCCGCCCCGGCTACGGCGCGTCGACCGCGCAGCCCGGCCGGACGGTGGCCTCGGCCGCCGCGGACACGGCGGCGGTGCTGGACGCGCTGGGCGCGGGAGAGTTCCTGACGATGGGCGGCTCGGGTGGCGGGCCGCACGCGCTGTGCTGCGCGGCGCTGCTGCCGGACCGGTGCCGCGGCGCGGCGTCGATCGCCGGGGTCGCGCCCTACGGTGCCGCCGGGCTGGACTGGCTGGCCGGTATGGGCGCGGAGAACATCGAGGAGTTCGATGCGACGCTCGGCGGCCCGGACACGCTGACCGCCTACCTGGCGGCCCAACTGCCGCAGCTGGCCGAGGTGACCGGCGCGGAGCTGGTACCCGCGCTGGGCGACCTGCTGTCCCCTGTGGACAGTGCGGTGCTGACCGGCGAGTACGCGGACTTCATGGCGGGATCGTTCCGGCACGCGACCTCCACCGGTACCGCCGGCTGGCGCGACGACGACCTCGCGTTCGTGCGCGACTGGGGCTTCCCGCTGGAGGCGGTGCGGCGCGCGACCGTGTGGCAGGGCGGGCAGGACCGGATGGTGCCGTACGCGCACGGCGAGTGGCTGGCCAAGCACGTGCCGGGGGCGCGGGCCCGGCTACTCCAGGCGGAGGGGCACCTGTCGCTGCTGCTCGCCAAGGTCGACGAGGTACTCGACGACCTGCTGAGCTATCCGGCTATTCCCTGAGTGTATTCACTCGGGTTATAGTGAGGTCGTGAGCGTACCCACGACCCTGCTCGGCCTGCTCGAACCGCAGCCCAGCCACGGCTACGAGCTCAAGCGCGAGTACGACAGCCTGTTCGGCCAGGACCGGCCGCTGCCGTTCGGCCAGGTCTACTCGACGCTGGGCCGGTTGGAGCGCGACGGGCACGTGACGGTGCAGGGCGCGGCGCCGGGTGCGGGCCCGGACCGCAAGCGTTACGCCATCACCGGCTCCGGCGTGACCCAGCTGGAGCAGTGGCTGGCGCAGCCGGAGCTGCCCGAGCCGCACCTGCAGGCGACCCTGTTCGCGAAGGTGGTGCTGGCGCTGCTGTCCGGCCGCCCGGCCGCGGCGTACCTGGACGCGCAGCGCGCCGCGCACCTGGCCCGGATGCGCGACCTGACCGCGGCGCGCCGCGCCGGACCGCTGAGCCAGTCGCTGCTCGCCGACTACGCCCTCTTCCACCTCGAAGCCGACCTGCGCTGGATCGATCTGACCGCGGCCCGGCTCGACCAGCTGGCAAAGGAGATCTCGCGATGAGTGAGCGCCTGCGCGAACGCCGAGGGGGCCACCTGATGAGTGGACTGTTGCGGGCGCACGCGGTGGCCAGGTCGTTCGGGCCGACGCCCGCGCTGCGCGGGGCGGACCTGAGCGTGGACGCCGGGGAGATCCTCGCCGTCATGGGCCCGAGCGGCTCCGGCAAGTCGACGCTGCTGCACTGCCTGGCCGGCATCCTGCGCCCGGACCAGGGCGAGGTCTGGTACCGCGAGCGCCGGCTCGACCAACTGTCCGAAAAGGACCGCAGCCGGCTGCGGCGGGACGAGTTCGGCTTCGTGTTCCAGTTTGGACAGTTGGTGCCGGAGTTGCCGGTACTGGACAACGTGATG
>DATEJJ010000846.1:0-7502 GCA_035278125.1 Rugosimonospora sp. | reverse complement strand
GCTCGGCTCATGACGGGGTCCTCCTGGCGCGAGGCGGGATCGACCGAGAATTTCCGCAAACTTACGACGGGCGTCGATACCTGGTCAACGTGCTGGTGTGGACGGTCGCCGGTGGTAAAGTCCCGGACACGTTGATCGGGCTCGCCGCCGAAAGTTTCGATGGGGGTGGCATGTCGCGCACCTGCCGGCTAGCGGGGCGGCGCGGTGCTGCCCCGGACCACGAGCGCGGTGGCCAGCTCCAGCCGGATGCGCTCCAGCGGCCGGCCGGCGGCGAGCGTGACCACCATGGTGGCCGCCGCCGCGGCCATCTCGTGCAGCGGCTGCCGCACCGTGGTCATCGGCGGGATGCACCAGCGCGCCGGCGGCAGGTCGTCGAAGCCGACCACGCTGAGGTCCGCCGGGATGCGCAGCCCGGCCTCGTGCGCGGCCTGGTAGACGCCGAGCCCCTGCGCGTCGTTGCAGGTGAAGATGGCGGTCGGCGGGTCGGGCAGGCGCAGCAGCCGCCGCGCGTGCGCCAGGCCGTCGGCGACGTGGAAGTCGCCCTCACACACCAGATCAGGATCAGCGGGTACGCCCGCCGCGTCCAACGCGGCGCGGTGGCCGTCCACCCGGGCCCGGCTGGACAGTACCCGCGCCGGCCCGCTCACCACCGCGATGCGCCGGTGGCCCAGCTCCAGCAGGTGCCGGGTGGCGGACAGCCCGCCGGTCCAGTTGCTGGCGCCCACCGAGGGGAACTCGTGCCCGGGCTCGCCCGTCGGGTCCACCAGCACGTACGGGATGCCCCGGCTGTGCAACTGGTCCCGCTGTACCGGGGACAGGCCGGAGAACACCGAGATGACACCGGTCGGGCGGCGTCCCAGCACGTCCTCCATCCAGCCCCGGCCGGGCCGGTGCCGGCCCTGCAACTCGGAGAGCACCACGGCCAGGTGGTGCTCGCGCGCCACCTGCTCCACCCCGCGGATGATCTCCATCGCGTACGCACCCTCCAACTCGTGGAAGACGAGGTCCAGCAGGGGCGCCGGGGTGGGCGCCTTCTTCTGGCGCTGGTACCCGTGCTCGCGGATGACCGACTCGACCAGCGCGCGGGTCTCCGGCGCCACATCGGCGCGGCCATTGACCACCTTCGAGACCGTCGGTACCGAGACGCCCGCCAGTTCAGCGATCTGCGCTATCGTCCTGGGGCGGTCCGGGCGGGTACTCATGTGGGGGAGTGTAGCCGCGTACCACACTGTCCATTGTGTACATACGGCAAGGCGAAGGGGTGTCCCGGGTGCTGACCGACCTATCCACACAGGAACTGCTGACCTACCGCAGCGCGCAGGTGCTGCCGCCGGATTTCGACGACTTCTGGAAGCAGACGCTGGAGGAGGCCGCCGCGTTCGATCCGGAGGTGCGGGTACGCCCCGTGCCCACCCGGCTGTCCACCATCGCCACCTACGACGTCACCTTCCGCGGGTACGCCGGGCAGGACGTGCGCGCCTGGCTGCGGGTACCAGCGGCGGCGGGCGGGCCGCTGCCCACGGTGGTGCAGTACGTGGGGTACGGCGGCGGTCGCGGGCACGTGCTGGAGAACCTGCTGTGGTCCTCCGCCGGCTACGCGCACCTGCAGATGGACGTGCGTGGGCAGGGCTCCACGTGGAGCCTCGGCGAGACACCCGACCCCGCCGGAGCCAGCGCGCAGGTGCCCGGCGTGATGACGCGCGGCATCCTGGATCCGGCCGCGTACTACTACCGGCGGCTGTTCACCGACGCGGTACGCGCGGTCGACGCGGCCCGCACGCTGGCGCAGGTGGACCCGGCCCGGATCGCGGTGCTGGGCGGTAGCCAGGGGGGTGGCACCGCGCTCGCGGTCGCCGGGCTGCGCGGTGACCTGGCCGCGGCCGTCGCGTACGTGCCCTTCCTGTGCGACTTCCCGCGCGCCACCCGGATCACCGACGCGTACCCGTACCGCGAGGTGGCCGACTACCTTGCCGTGCACCGGGACCAGGTGGAGCGGGTACACCGCACGCTCGCGTACTTCGACGGGGTCAACTTCGCCCGCCGCGCGACGGTACCCGCGCTGTTCTCCGCCGGCCTGATGGACGCGGTCTGTCCACCCTCGACGGTGTACGCCGCCTACCACGAGTACGGCGGCGAGCGGGAGATGGTCACCTGGGAGTACAACGGTCACGAGGGCGGTGCCGTGTTCGACGACGAGCGGGCGCTCGAGTTCCTCGCCGGCCGCCTCGCATGAGGTATCGCAACCCGGTCATCGGTGGCTTCCACCCGGACCCGAGCGTGTGCCGGGTGGGCGAGGACTACTACCTCGTCACGTCGAGCTTCGAGTACTTCCCCGGGGTACCGGTCTTCCACAGCCGGGATCTGGTGCACTGGCGGCAGATCGGCAACGTGTTCGACCGGCCGGAGCAACTGGCACTGCCGCCGGACGCGGCCGCCTCCAGCGGCATCTACGCACCCACCATCCGCCACCACGAGGGTCGGTTCTGGCTCATCACGACGATCGTCGGCGGCGCCGGAAACGTTATCCTCACCAGCGAGCACGCGGCCGGGCCGTGGTCGGATCCGGTGCCGATCGACCTGCCCGGCATCGACCCGGACCTGGCCTGGGACGCCGATGGCACCTGTTGGTGCGTGTTCTCCGGGGTACGCATGGCGCGCATCGACCCGGTGGCCGGGCGGGTACTGGAGGGTCCGTGGTCCACCTGGTCCGGCACCGGGATGCAGCACCCCGAGGCACCGCACCTGTACCGGATCGGCGACTGGTGGTACCTGCTGATCGCCGAGGGCGGTACGGATCGCGGGCACTGCGTCTCGATCGCCCGGGCGCGCTCGCCCCGCGGTCCGTTCGAATCGGCGCCCGGTAACCCGATCGTCACCCATCGCAGCACCGACCGGCCGATCCAGAGCACCGGCCACGCGGATCTGGTGCAGGCGTACGACGGGTCCTGGTGGCTCGTGCTGCTCGGCACCCGGCCGCGCGGGTACTTTCCCCGGCACCACGGGCTGGGCCGGGAGACGTTCCTGGTACCGGTGGCGTGGGACGGTGACGGCTGGCCCGTGGCGGGTCCGGTGCGGGAGGAGCACGACACCACCGGCCCCTGGTACCCGGTGCCCGAGCCGCCGGCCCGGGACGACTTCGACGCGGCCCAGCTCGGTCCACAGTGGATTTCCCCGCGCCACCGGCCGGACTCGGCGTGGTCGCTGGGCGCGCGGCCGGGCTGGCTGACGCTGCGCGCCACCGGGGACACGCTGGACCGGCCGGGGCATACCCTCATCGGCCGGCGCCAGCAGCACCCGGACTGCCGGTTCGCGACCCGGCTGGATCCCGGTACGGCGCGTGCGGGTCTTTCGATACGTATCGACGAGTCTCACCACTACGACGTCGAGGTGGACGGCGGGCGGGTACGCGTGCTGGTCCGGATCGGGCCGGTACGCCAGTGCGTGGCGGAGCAGGCGGTCGCGCCCGGACCGGTCACGCTGGCGATCGAGGTGCGTACCGACGTGGTCGGTGGGCGCGCCCCGGACCTGGTGCGCTGCTCGGTCGCCGCGCCGGAGCCGGTGGTGCTCGCCGAACTAGACGGCCGGTACCTGAGCACCGAGGTGGCCGGCGGGTTCACCGGGCGCGTGGCCGGCATGTACGTTACGCGCGGCGAAGCGCAGTTCGACTGGTTCGACTACCTGCCCGCGGAGTGATTCGACACGGCCCCTGCTACGGGGCGCTGATGACGATCCGGTCGATGGAGGGTGCGTGGTCGGTCGGGTTGCCGAAGGCGATCGAGTTGTACCCCGACCGCAGGTGTACCGGTAGCGACCGGGACCGGCAACAGAACAGCGATCCAGCGACGCTCACCGATACCGGCGGGTCGCTGTCCACCGTTATCACCGCGGTGCGTACGCCGTCGCCGTTGAGGTGTACATAGTAGAAGGTCAGCGTGTACGTGCCGTCCACCGGCGCGGTGATGTTGAATCGCAGTACCCCGGGCCCCTGCGGCTTGTGGTAGTTGCCCAGACCGTGCACGATCCGGCCGCCCGACGCGTCCGGGTAGGCGTCGACGCGCGCCGATCCGGAGAGGCGGTTGGTCGGCGCCTCCGCCTCGATGGTGGCGGGTGCGAAGTGTGTGGTGTTCACCGCGACCGCGGCCGGCGTGCGCTGCGCGTCGTCGATCGCGTCGCCGAGCCCGGCCGGGATGAGCGAAATGACGAGGATCGGCAGAATCACCATCGCGGCCAGACCGAGCGCGACCGACACGACAGTCACCCATTCGCGCCCGGCAGCGTGCCGGAACGGCCGGCGGGTCCAGTACCGGTAACCCGCGCCGAAAGGATCGAACACCTCGGCCGGCGGGTGCGGCTCGACGAGTACGGGCAACCGCCCGACACTGAACCGGGGTGCGAGCGCCGCTGCCAGCGGGCGGTGCCGGCCGCTCGGGTACGGTACGCCAGAAACGTCCAGGGTGGACGGCGCGACGCGGCGGCCGGTGGAGCGCGGGTTCCGGTGTCGCGTCACGGCCGCGTCCGGGGATTGGTTGGTGCCTACCATCGCGACCCTACCCGGTCGCGCCGGCCGGGCGGAGCATCAGGCCCGCGACACTCGCGGCGGTTCCGGTGACTCCCTCGCGCAAAGGCGTCATCAGCCGCCCGCCTTTCGGTCGCCGGTTCTCCGCCGGTGGTTGCCGGCCGCTGACTGTCAGCGTTGACGTTAGGCACTGTGCGCACACTCGTCAATAGAACAACCACTTACGATCAAAGGTTCCGGTTGGGTATGTCGGGTTCCCTGATGTGGTGATTTATGTCAGCTTTGTTTCCTGTCCACTGTGGAGTCAGCGGCCGGACATGTGGACCGCTGTTGACATTCCACCGCGGCGCCGGGCGGCACGCGTACTCGTACAGGCGTGCGGAACTGTGCATCCGCCTGACGCGCCGGGCCCGGGACTGTGGTCATGGACATCGACGCCGTACTCTATGCCGATGGTTGAGTCACGCCGGAATCGCAGTCTGCTCGGGGGACTTCTGGCACTCGCCGCGGTAGCCGCGGTCTGCGCCACCACGCCCGGGCCGGCGGTCGCGGCACCCGCCGCACCGTTCATCCGCGGCACGTCGACCGTGCCGGTCTACTCCTACGCCAACGCCATCCGGGAGAGCGTCTGGGTGGTCATCCCCGCGGACAACGACGGCGACGGCAAGCCGGACCGGGTCGCGGTCGATCTGGTCCGCCCGCGCGAGGCGGCCGCCGCGCACGTGCGGGTACCCGTCATCATGGAAGCCTCGCCTTACTACGCCTGCTGCGGGCGGGGCAACGAGAGCGAAGTCAAGACGTACGACGGGACCGGCACCATCGCCAAGGAGCCGCTGTTCTACGACAACTACTTCGTACCGCGCGGGTACGCCTTCGTCGCGGTGGACCTGGCCGGCACCAACCGCTCCACCGGCTGCGAGGACGTGGGCGGGCCGGAGGAGGTGCTGTCCGCCAAGGCGGTCATCGACTGGCTGAACGGGCGGGCGCGCGCGTACCACGCGGACGGCTCGCCGGCGGTGGCCGACTGGACCACCGGCAGGGTCGGCATGATCGGCAAGTCCTGGGACGGTACCATCGCCAACGCGGTCGCCGCGACCGGCGTACCCGGGCTGGCCACCATCGTGCCCATCTCCGGCATCTCCAGCTGGTACGACTACATGCGCTTCAACGGCGTGCTGCGCAGCACCCAGTACCCGCAGTTCCTGCAGCAGTTGGTGAGCGGCCGCCCGGCCGGCGCGTGCGACGCGGTACTCGCGCACCTCAACGGGGACAGCGCCGAGGCGACCGGCGACTTCAACCAGTTCTGGGCGCAGCGCGACTACCGGCTGGACGCGTCGAAGGTGCGGGCCAGCGTGTTCGTGGTACACGGCATCAACGACACGAACGTCACCACCTCGCAGTTCGCGCTGTGGTGGGCCGAACTGGCCCGGCGCGGTGTACCCCGGAAGATCTGGCTGTCCCAGTTGGGCCACGTGGACCCGTTCGACTTCCGCCGGGCCACCTGGGTCAGCACGCTGCAGCAGTGGTTCGACCACTACCTCCAGGGGCTGGCCAACGGCATCGACCGGGCGCCGCAGGCATCGCTCGAGACCGGCCCGGGTGTCTGGGTCGACCAGCCGACCTGGCCGCCGGCCGCCGCGCACCCGGTACAGGTGCGGCTGGGCAGCGGGGACGGGACGACCGGCACACTGAACGGCATACCGGCGGCCCCGGGCACGGTGCGCTCGTACCACGACAACACCTCGCTGACCGAGGCGGTGGCGACCGCCAACCCCGGCACGGCGGTGGACGGGCGGCTGGTGTTCCTGTCCGCGCCGCTGAGCCGGGACGTGCGCATCGCCGGCATCCCCACGGCTACCCTGCGGGTACGGGTGAACCGGCCGACCACCCAGCTGACCGCACGGCTGGTCGACTACGGCACCGCGCAGCGGGTGGACTATCTGACCGGTGAGGGCGTCCACACACTGGCCACGCAGTCCTGCTGGGGCGCGTCGACCACCTTCGATGACGCGTGCTACTTCGACACCGCGGAGAACGTCGTGACCAGCGACCACGCGGTGGTCACCCGCGGCTGGCAGGACGCGGCGCACTACCGGTCGCTGTGGTTCCGCACTCCGCTGCTGCCCGATCACTGGTACACCATCACCGTGCCGCTGCAGGCGACCGACGCGACGCTGGCCGCCGGGCACGTGCTCGGGCTGGTGCTGCAGCAGAGCGACCTGGACTACGCGTCCAGCGACAACCCGGGCAGCAACCCGCTGCCCACCGAGACCGACGCCACCGTCGAGCTGGACCTGCACGCCAGCTCGCTGACCCTGCCGCAGGTGGGCCGCGCCGGCCTGCCGGTGGCCGGACCGGTGCCGCCGGTGGTGTCCGCGCCCGCCGCGGCCCGGGCCGCCCTGTTGGCTCCACAGTGGATGAAGAAGTTGCCTGACTGATCAGTCAGATAGCCACCGGCAGTGCCGCCAGCCGCCAGGTCCCCGGATCGGGTAAGCGGGCGGCACCGCCGGGGGCGAGCGCGAGACCCGGGAACCGGTCCAGCAGCGCGGTGAGCACCACCTCGACCTGCATCCGCGCCAGCGCCGCGCCCAGGCAGAAGTGCGGGCCGTGCCCGTACGCCAGGTGCGGCGTGCCGGGGCTGCGGGTCACGTCCAGCCGGTCCCCGTCGGGAAACGCGCGCGGATCGCGGTTGGCGGCGACAATCACCGCGGTCACCGGCTCACCGGCGCCGATCGCCACGCCACCAAGAAGAGCGTTTTCCTTCGCGTACCGGGGAATGGTCAGCAGTTGCGGCGCGCTCCACCGGGTCAGCTCCTCGACCGCGCCGGGGATCAGCACTGGGTCGGCGCGCAGCGCGGCCAGTTGGTCCGGGTGGGTGAGCAGCGCGTGCAGCGCGTTGGCGAGGAGGTTGGTCGGCACCTGTCCGGCCAGCACCAGGTGCCAGACCAGCGTGACCACCTCGGCGTCGCGCAGCCCGTCGCCGGAC
>DATEJJ010000845.1:0-4391 GCA_035278125.1 Rugosimonospora sp. | reverse complement strand
GCCGAGCCCGCCGGCCGCGCCCGCGCCGGGGAGCTGGGCCAGGCCGGGCGGGCAGGTGGGCAGGTCCCGCTCCAGAACCTCGGCGAAGGTACCGAGGGCGCGGTCGAGCAGCAGCACATCCTCGCGGGTCGCGCCCTTCTGCGGCCCGAACACGGCCGAAGCACCGAACACGCCGGTCAGCGGGCTGTCCACGTCGCTCGCCGCGACCAGCCGGGCCTCCCGCAACCGGGGTACCCCGCCCAGCGCGGCCGCCCCGACCAGCGCGGCTCCGCCGTAGGGCAGCGCGTACCCGGCGCTGTCCAGTGCGGCGGCACCCAGCGCGGCCAGCGCACCCGCACCCGCGTCATTGGTACCCGAGCCGCCCAGCCCCACCACGATCTCGCGTACCCCCGCCTCGACCGCGGCGGCGACCAGCACGCCCAGCCCGTACGAGGTGGTGGCCTTCGGGTCGCGCTCGGCCGGCGCCAGCAGGTGCAGCCCGCACGCCTGCGCGCTCTCCAGGTAGCCCACCCGGTCGAGCACGAGCACCTCACCGGGTACCGGGCGGCCCAGCGGGTCCACCGTGGGTACCGGCGTACGGGTACCGCCGGCGGTGGCGGCGATCACGTCCAGGAAGCCGGGTCCCCCGTCGGCCAGCGGTCGGCAGTCGGTCTCGTCGCCGGGTACGGCCTGCTGCCAGCCGCGCGCGATCGCCGCCGCAGCCTCGACCGCGGTCAGCGTGCCGGCGAACTTGTCCGGACAGATCAGTACGCGCATCCGCGGGAGTCTCTCACGTCACGCCCGTGAATGGCCCGAGCCCTACCGGGCCTGTGCCACTATTGCGCCGTGACGACCTTTGTCGAGCCCGGGTCCACCTCCACCGCACTGCTGCTGCTCGGGCGCGGCAGTGACGCCACCGCCGAGCGGGGCGTGGAGTGCCCGGGCGAACTGCCCGCCCCCAGCGACCCGGACCTGGTCGCCCGGGCGACGGCGGCGAAGGCGGCGCTCGGTGACCGGGTGTTCGTGCTGGGCCACCACTACCAGCGCGACGAGGTGATCCGGTTCGCCGACGTGACCGGCGACTCGTTCAAGCTCGCGCGCGACGCGGCGGCCCGCCCGCAGGCCGGGTACATCGTGTTCTGCGGGGTGCACTTCATGGCGGAGAGCGCCGACATCCTGACCGGCGACGCGCAACGGGTGGTGCTGCCGGACCTGGGCGCCGGCTGCTCGATGGCGGACATGGCGGCGCTGTCCCAGGTGGAGACGTGCTGGGACCGGCTGTCCGAGCTGGGCATCGAGGCGGCGACGGTACCCGTCACGTATATGAATTCGTCTGCGGACATCAAGGGTTTCGTCGGACGCCGCGGGGGTGTTGTCTGCACCTCCTCCAACGCGAAGCGCGCGCTGACCTGGGCGTTCGGCCGTGGCGAGAAGGTGCTCTTCCTGCCCGACCAGCACCTGGGGCGCAACACGGCGGTGCTGGAGCTGGGGCTGTCGCTGGACGACTGCGTGCTGTACGACCCGCACAAGCCGGGCGGCGGGCTGACCGACGCGCAGCTGCGCGCGGCGAAGGTGATCCTGTGGCGCGGCCACTGCTCGGTGCACGGCCGGTTCACGCTGGACTGCGTGAGCGAGGTACGCGAGCGGGTACCCGGGGTGAACGTGCTGGTGCACCCGGAGTGCCGGTACGAGGTGGTGACCGCGGCCGACCACGTCGGCTCCACCGAGTACATCATCCGCACCATCGACGCGGCGCCGGCCGGCTCCGCGTGGGCCGTGGGTACCGAGCTCAACCTGGTACGCCGGCTGGCCAATGCCCACCCGGACAAGCGGATCATGTTTCTGGACCGGACGGTCTGCTACTGCTCCACCATGAACCGGATCGACCTGCCGCACCTGGTCTGGGCGCTGGAAGAGCTGGTCGCGGGGCGGGTGGTCAACCAGATCACCGTTGAGCCGGAAACCGCCCGCTATGCCCGAACGGCACTCGATCAGATGCTCGCCCTGCCGTAACGCTGCGTCACGGTTACTCAACGCACTGTCTGAGCTGCATCGCCCGTTCTTTACCGTTATGCTGCCCAGGCGAGAACGGGCTAGCCACTGGCTGGGCAGCACGACCGGGACCACATAGAGTCACCGGGGTTCATCTGCCCCTGCGACGCTCCACGACCCCAGCGCTGGGAGGATTGCGTGACCATGGATGTCCTGCGGGTACGCGGCGGAGTCCCGTTGTCCGGTGAGATCCGGGTACGCGGTGCGAAGAACCTCGTGTCGAAGGCCATGGTCGCCACGCTGCTCGGGGAGAGCCCGAGCCGGCTGTACGACGTACCCGCCATCCGGGACGTCGAGGTGGTCCGCGGCCTGCTGGAGCTGCACGGCGTCAAGGTCACCGTGGAGAGCGACGCGTTCGTCTTCGACCCGGCCAACGTGGAGACTGCCGCGGTCGACGAGATCAACGTGCACGCCGGCTCCAGCCGCATCCCGATCCTGTTCTGCGGCCCGCTGCTGCACCGGCTCGGCCACGCGTTCATCCCCGACCTGGGCGGCTGCCACATCGGCGACCGGCCGATCGACTTCCACCTCGCGGCGCTGCGCCAGTTCGGCGCGCTGGTGGACAAGACGCCGCAGGGCCTGCACCTGACCGCGCCGAACGGGCTGCACGGGACCAAGTTCGAGCTGCCCTACCCGAGCGTGGGCGCCACCGAGCAGGTGCTGCTCACGGCGGTACGCGCGAAGGGCATCACCGAGCTGCGCAACGCCGCGGTGGAACCGGAGATCATCGACCTGATCTGCGCGCTGCAGAAGATGGGCGCGATCATCAAGGTGCACACCGACCGGGTGATCGAGATCGAGGGGGTACCGCGGCTGCGCGGGTACACCCACCGGCCGATCCCGGACCGGCTGGAGGCGGCGAGCTGGGCCTGCGCCGCGCTGGCGACCCGCGGCGACATCATGGTGCGCGCCGCGCGCCAGGTGGACATGATGACGTTCCTGAACGTGTTCACCTCCGTGGGCGGCGCCTTCGAGGTGGACGACACGCCCGGCGGCGGCATCCGGTTCTGGCACCCGGGCGAGGAGCTGCGCGCGGTCGCGCTGGAGACGGACGTCCACCCCGGCTTCATGACCGACTGGCAGCAGCCGCTGGTGGTCGCGCTGACCCAGGCGCGCGGCCTGTCGATCGTGCACGAGACGGTGTACGAGCGCCGGCTTGGCTACACCGAGGCGCTCAACACCATGGGCGCCACCATCCAGGTGTACCGGGACTGCCTCGGCGGTACCCCCTGCCGGTTCGGCCGGCGCGACTTCAAGCACTCGGCGGTGATCGCCGGTCCGAGCAAGCTGCACGCGGCCGACCTGGTCATCCCCGACCTGCGCGGCGGGTTCAGCCACCTGATCGCGGCGCTGGCCGCCGAGGGTACCTCGCACGTGTACGGGGTCAGCCTGATCAACCGGGGGTACGAGGACTTCGACGCCAAGCTCGCCGCGCTGGGCGCCGAGGTGGAATGGCCCGCGCTCGCGGGCATGCCCACCTGACCTCGGCTTCGCGAACGTCGCGCCGGGCGGCTACCCTTCACGCGTGGCATCGTTCTTCCGGCGCAAGGAGTCCGACCTGGTGAGCGAGCAGGTCGAGGAGGTCGCCGACCCCGCGTCCGTGGCGACCGAGCGGCGGTCCAAGGCGTACACGCCGAAGAAGGGCGAAGCCACCCCCAAGCGCGTCAGCGTGGTACGCCGGCCGGACGCGCCGGCCGGCAACCGCAAGGAGGCGCTGAAGCGCACCCGGGACCGGCAGCGGCAGGAGCGCGTCGAGTCCCGGGAGCGGATGATGGCCGGCGACGAGAAGTACCTGATGCCGCGGGACAAGGGGCCGGTACGCCGGCTCGCCCGCGACGTGGTCGACTCCCGGCGCAACGCCGCCACCTTCTTCTTCGTCGGCCTGTTCGTCGTGCTGATCGGCACCGGCCAGGGCTTCCCGCAGGCGGTCCGGATCGCCGCCAACACGCTGTTCCTGGTGCTGTTCGCGGCGACCGCGATCGACACGTACCTCATCGTGCGCCGGATCAAGCTGCTCGCCCGGGACCGCTTCCCGAAGGACGCCCAGGGCGCGCGGGGGCTGTACTTCTACGTAGTGATGCGCACGATCAGCTTCCGCCGGCTGCGCGTACCCAAGCCCCAGGTCAAGGTCGGCGACAAGATCTGACGGGTCAGCGCACGCCCGCCAGCCGCAGCAGTGCTGTCGTGGTCGCGGCGATCAGGACCACCACGATGAACGGCAGGCGGCGCCAGGCCGCGAGGGTGCCGGCCAGCACGCCGACCGGGCGGGCGATACCCGCGAAACCGTCCCCGTCCATCAGCGCGGCGGTCGCGGCCAGCGCCGCGAGCAGCGCCACCGCGGCCAGCGGCAGCGCCTCGCG
>DATEJJ010000844.1:0-5021 GCA_035278125.1 Rugosimonospora sp. | reverse complement strand
TGGTCCGGCTGCGCGGCCAGGTGGCCAACGCGCTGGCCGCCCGGCTCCGGCACACCGACGCCGAGGTGCTCGCCCACTGCCGGCGGGGCCTGGCCGACCTGGCCCGGCACCGTACCGCGCTGCCCTCGGTCGAGCTGCGCGCGCTCGCCTCCGGGCACGGTGCCGAACTGGGGCAGATGGGCCTGGAAGTGGTGGTACGCGCCGGATCGCCGCCCCGGGTGCTGGAGTGGATGGAGCGTACCCGCGTGGCGGGACTGCTCACCGTACAGCCGCCCGAGCTGGCGGAGATCAAGGACGACCTGGACGCGCTGCGCGCGGTACACGCCGAACTGGACGAGCTGGCCGAGCAGCCCGACCGGGGTACCACCACCGCCGGCCCGCTGCTGGCCAAGCAGCTCGCCATCGAGAACCGGATCCGGCGCGCCACCTGGCACCGGCACGCCCCCGGCGCGGACGCGGGTACCACCGTCGGGGTGGCCGCGCTGCGCCGGCTGCTCGACGGCCGGGTCCTGGTCGAGTACGGCACGCTCGGCGACGACCTGGTGGCGGTGGTACTCGAACCCCGGCACAGCCGGATCGTCGCGCTCGGCAGCGTGACCGCGGTACAGGAGCAGGTGCGCGCCCTGCTGTTCGCGCTGCGCCGGCTCACCCAGGCCGGCCGCCCCGGTCCCGCCCTCGCCGGACCGAGACTCTCCGCCGACCTGCGACTGTCCACACTGCACCAGATGCTGCTGACCCCGCTGCGCCTGCCGCCCGGCGCCGAACTCGTCGTGGTACCCGTCGGCCCGCTGCACGGCATACCCTGGTCCGCCCTGCACAGCGCGCCGCTGTCACTCGCGCCGTCGGCCACGTTCTGGGCGCGTACCCGCCAGAGCGTGCTGGACCGGGGCGGCCGGGACGGTTGCCGCGTGGTCCTGGTCGCCGGCCCCAACCTGCCCGGCGCCAGCGCGGAGGTGGCGGCGCTGTCCACTGTGTATCCACAAGCGACAGTGCTGGTGCCGCCGGACAGTACCGGCGCCGCGGTGGCCACCGTGCTCGGCGGCGCCGACCTGGCCCACCTGGCGTGCCACGGCCGGCTGCGCGCGGACAACCCGATGTTCTCCTCGCTGGTGCTGGCCGACGGCCCGCTCACGGTGCAGGAGCTGGAGACCCGCGGCCTGGCGCCGTACCGGATGGTGCTCGCCTCCTGCAAGTCCGGCGCGGACGTCAGCTTCGCCGGCGACGAGGTGCTCGGCTTCGTCAGCGCGCTGCTGGCGCGCGGTACGGCCGGCGTGGTGGCCAGCATCGCCGCGATCCCGGACGTGGCCGCGGCCGACCTGATGCAGCGGCTGCACCAGCGCCTGGTGCGCGGCGGCACGCTGGCCCAGGCGCTGTTCGAAGCCCGCGCCGGCGTCGACCCGGCGGACCCGGCCGCGTACGTCAACTGGTGCACATTCAGTGCGCACGGCGCCGCGTAACTGATCCGACAGTTCTCCACGTATCCCTAGCGTGGATCAGACGCTCCCTCCGGTGTCGGGTACGACTGGGGAGGGGTGCGGACGTGGCGAATCCTGGACAGCCCACCATCACCCGTGGTGCGGTCGGTACCCCGGTGCGCAGGCTCCAGCGCGCGCTGGACCGTACCCCCGATCCCGGGATCGCCCGCGACGGCGTCTTCGGTGCGGCGACGGAGACTGCGGTGCGGGACTTCCAGCGCCAGGCGGGCCTGCTGCCGGATGGTGTGGTCGGCCCGCTGACCTGGGACAAGCTGCCGGACGGGCGGCCGATGCCGACGCTGTGGCCGGGCGCGCGGGGCAACGTGGTGGTGGACCTGCAGCGGGTGCTCACGAACGGGGCGGCCGGCCAGTGGGTGGTCACCCCGCAGGGGGTCGACGGCGACTTCGGGCCGCACACGCTGGCCTCGGTACGCGCCTTCCAGGAGTGGGGCAACGTGGCCACGGACGGTGTGGTCGGGGACCTGACCTGGTCCGTGTCGCTGCACGCGATGAACGCGACCCTGGAGTCGGCCACCGGCCTACGCTACGTGGTCGGCGACTGAGGCTACCCCGCTGCGGCGGTCCACAGCGGACACGCGGTACGCCATGTGTCCGATCCGCGACCGGATTACCGGGTCAATGTGGGGAATTACGGATCGCCGTAACCTTGGGTTCCGTACGCTCGTTGTGGCGTCCATCAAGATCTTTGCGGGGCCGGAACATACGGCGGGGCTTCTGCGTTCGCTAGACCACAGACCATGCCGGGAGGGTGACAAGAATGACCAGCAGCACCGACTATGACGCGGCCCGCCGCCCCGTCGTCGACCTGGGTGAGGACAGCCTTGAGGAGCTCAAGGCGCGCCGTTCGCCGCAGGTACCCACGCTCGACGTTGACGAGGCCGACATGGCCGAGGGCTTCGAGTTGCCGGGTGCCGACCTGTCGGGCGAGGAACTGACAGTGACGGTGGTGCCGATGCGCTCGGACGAGTTCCGCTGTTCGCGCTGCTTCCTCGTCCGCCATCGCAGCCAGCTCGCGGTTCACCGGGACAGCGAGGATGTGTGTCAGGAGTGCGCCTGACCTGATCTCCGCCTCCCGGCGATCTTCATCGCGAAGGATCGGTGCCCAGTGCACTGATCCTTCGCGATCGTGTTTACGGGGACCTGCACAGCTGTGATGCAGAACGCAATGTGTCCAATACCCGCGGTCGACGGAGGGCACGGCGGCGCGACAAGGCGGGCGGCCGGCGGGCAGAATGCCATGTTGCCGCGTCCGGTGCGGGCGCGCGCACCCTCGACTCGACAGGGAGAAGGCGGATCGGCATCGTGACCACGTCGGTGCAGTCAATTCATCAGCGCATCGCGGACGAGTTGGGCGTACGGGAACGGCAGGTGAGCGCGGCCGTCGAGCTGCTGGACGGCGGCGCGACGGTGCCGTTCATCGCCCGGTACCGCAAGGAAGTCACCGGCATGCTCGATGACGCCCAGTTGCGGACCCTGGAGGAGCGGCTCCGCTACCTCCGGGAGATGGAGGAGCGGCGCGGGGCGATCATCGAGTCGATCCGCACGCAGGGCAAACTGGACGACGCGCTGCTCGCCCAGATCATGGAGGCGGACTCCAAGGCGCGCCTGGAGGACATCTACCTGCCGTACAAGCCGAAGCGGCGCACCAAGGCACAGATCGCCCGCGAGGCCGGCCTGGAGCCGCTGGCCGACCTGTTGCTGGCCGACCCCGGCCAGGACCCGCGCGAGGCCGCCGCGGCGTACGTGGACGCCGACAAGGGCGTGGCCGACCAGGCCGCGGCCCTCGACGGCGCCCGGGCCATCCTGGTCGAGCGCTTCGCCGAGGACGCCGACCTCATCGGCGCCCTGCGCGAGCGGATGTGGTCGCAGGGCCGGGTCGCATCGCGGGTACGGGAGGGCAAGGAGCAGGCCGGCGCCAAATTCTCCGACTACTTCGACTTCGCCGAGCCGTTCACCAGGCTCCCCTCGCACCGGATCCTCGCCATGTTCCGGGGCGAGAAGGAGGAGGTGCTGGAGCTGGCCCTGGAGCCGGAGGAGCCGCCGGCCGAGGGCGCGCTGACGCCGGCCGGGCCGGGCCAGTACGAGGTGGCGATCGCGGCCCGGTTCGAGGTGGCTGACCGGGGGCGGCCCGCGGACCGGTGGCTGCTCGACACGGTGCGCTGGGCCTGGCGTACCCGCATCCTGGTGCACCTGGGTCTTGACCTGCGGACCCGGCTGTGGCAGGCGGCCGAGGAGGAGGCGGTGGCCGTGTTCGCGGCCAACCTGCGCGACCTCCTGCTGGCCGCGCCCGCCGGGGCGCGCCCGACGATGGGCCTGGACCCGGGCTTCCGGACCGGCGTCAAGGTGGCCGTGGTGGACGCCACCGGCAAGGTGGTCGCCACCGACACGATCTACCCGCACGAGCCGCAGCGGCGCTGGGACGAGTCGATCGACAAGCTGTCCCGGCTGGCCCGGGCGCATGGCGTGGAGCTGATCGCGATCGGCAACGGCACGGCCTCCCGGGAGACCGACCGGCTGGCCGCCGACCTGATCAAGCTGCACGCGGACCTGACGCTGACCAAGATCGTGGTATCCGAGGCGGGCGCCTCGGTCTACTCGGCATCTGCGTACGCCTCGCAGGAACTGCCCGAGATGAACGTGTCGCTGCGCGGTGCGGTGTCGATCGCGCGCCGGCTGCAGGACCCGCTCGCCGAGCTGGTGAAGATCGACCCGAAGTCGATCGGTGTCGGGCAGTACCAGCACGACCTGTCCGAGCTGAAGCTTTCCCGCTCGCTGGACGCGGTCGTGGAGGACTGCGTGAACGGCGTCGGGGTGGACGTGAACACGGCGTCGGTACCGCTGCTGGCCCGGGTGTCCGGTATCGGCGCCAGCCTGGCCGAGAACATCGTGCAGCACCGGGACGCGAACGGGCCGTTCCGCTCCCGGCGGTCCTTCCTGCAGGTACCCCGGCTGGGGCCGAAGGCGTTCGAGCAGTGCGCCGGCTTCCTGCGCATCCGCGGCGGCGACGACCCGTTGGACGCGTCCAGCGTGCACCCGGAGGCGTACCCGGTGGTGCACCGGATCCTGAAGGCGACGACCGGGGACATCGCGGCGCTGATCGGGAACGGGTCGGTGCTGCGTACCGTCAAGGCGACGCAGTTCGTGGACGACACGTTCGGCCTGCCTACGGTCACCGACATTCTCAAGGAGCTGGAGAAGCCGGGCCGCGACCCGCGGCCGGCGTTCCGCACCGCGGCGTTCGCTGAGGGCGTAGAGAAGCTCGAAGACCTGAAGCCCGGCATGGTACTGGAGGGCGTGGTCACCAACGTGGCCAACTTCGGCGCCTTCGTGGACGTGGGGGTACACCAGGACGGGCTGGTCCACGTCTCGGCGCTGTCCAAGACGTTCGTCAAGGACCCGCGCGAGATCGTCAAGCCGGGTGACATCGTCCGTGTCAAGGTGCTTGACGTGGACATCGCGCGCAAACGGATCTCGCTGACCCTGCGGCTGGACGAGGAGACCGCCCGGCCGGGCGCGCCCCGCTCG
>DATEJJ010000843.1:0-5297 GCA_035278125.1 Rugosimonospora sp. | reverse complement strand
TCGCCGCGCAGGTGGACGCGCACCGCGACCCGGCCCGCGCCGCGGCCGAGTACCGCGCGGCCACCTCCCTGTACGCGATGGCGGCCACCACCAGGCCGCCGCAGCCGCTGGTGACCGCGCTGCCGCACGCGTTCTACCCGGAGGACACCTGGCACGACGACATGGAGCTGGGTGGTGCCGAGATCGCGCTGGCCGCGCAGCGGCTGCACCGGGACGCGGGACCGTACCTCGCCGCGGCGGCCCGGTACGCGAAGGCGTACCTCGCGTCGGACACCGGCGACACGCTCAACCTGTACGACACCAGCGCGCTCGGGCACGCCGACCTGATCCGCGCGATGCGGCTCGCGGGCAACCCGGGCGGACTCGCGGTCAGCGCCGGCGCGTTGACCGCCGACCTGAGGCGCCAGCTGGACACCGGAGCCACCCGGGCCGGGCGCGACATCTTCCGCGCCGGCGGCGTCTACACCGACTTCGATGTGGACTCACACACCTTCGGCTTCCTCAGCACCGAGGCGCTGTACCGGGCGGCCACCGGCGACACCTCGTACGCCGCGTTCGCCACCGCACAGCGGGACTGGCTGCTCGGCGCGAACGCCTGGGGTACCAGCATGATGGTCGGCGAGGGCAGCACGTACCCGCACTGCATGCAGCACCAGGTGGCCAACCTGTCCGGCAGCACCGACGGCGGCCCGCCGGTCGTGCGCGGTGCGGTGGTCAACGGCCCCAACGATCCCGGGCAGTTCTCCGGCGGCCTCGGCGCCTACCAGGACGGCATGGCGCCCTGCCCGCCGTCGGGCGCCGACCCGTTCGCGGCATTCACCGGGCACGGCAGCCGCTACGTGGACGACGTGCGCGCGTGGCAGACCGCCGAACCCGCGCTGGACATGACGGGCGCCGCGATCCTCGGCGCCGCGCTGCAGGAGAGCCTGGATCGCTAGACGTCACGCCGCCCCTCTCGTCGGCCAGGACGGAGGGGCGGCGTGGCCCGGACGGTCAGGCCAGTTCCACCAGGGGGAAGGCGCGGTGGCGGCGCGGCGGGATGAGGTAGTTCTGCCGGCGCGTGGCCGTGATGAAGCGCTCCAGGCCGTTGTCGGTCTGCAGGATGTTGAACTGGGCGCTGAGGTCCTGGGCCGCCGTGTTGCGGCGCATCGTGGTGAAGAAGTCCGCGGTCGGCACGAAGATGCTGAACTGGAGCTTCGGCTGGTTGCTCCCGTCGGGTACGTCCATGCTGTCGAAGCCGGGACCGTCCATCCGGGCATGGATCGGCGTACCGTCGGACGCGCGCGAGGAGCGCTGGAGCGTGGACAGGTGACCCACCCGGTGCTCGTTGTCCTCGGTGCCGATGCCCTGGGCGGTCTGCGCCGCGTACCCGGCGCCGCGGAACTGGTTGGGCAGGAACGCGGGGCCGCCGCCGTCGGTGAACTGGTCGGACCGGCCGGGGTTCATGGCGGGCGAGTGGAACATGTACTGCACCCGCTCGGTGAACACGCCATCGGTGTCCGGTGTGGACGTGGGCGAGGCCATGTCGAACCACTGGAGCATGTCGATGATGTCGTGTGCGAGGTGTTGTATCGCGCCGTTGTCGAAGTAGTCACCCGCCACCGCGTTGGTCAGCCGGGCCGAGGAGTTGCCGGCGAAGGTGCAGATCGGTGCGGGGCCGGACGCGTTGGTCTGCTGGTCGGCGAAGCCCATCCACATCGGCGACTGGTGCTGGATGAAGTTGGCGAACGGCAGGTGGTTCTGCTGCGCCACCGCCTGCGGCATGCCGATCTGCACGAACATGTGCCGGGTGGAGGTGAAGGTGAGCAGGCCGCCGAAGCGCGGCGAGGTCACGTTCGGGTGGCCGGCCAGCATGTTGCTGCCGTTGAACCAGTTGATCACATCGGTGAGGATGCTCGGGTTGTCGCTGCGCAGCACGAACATCAGGTCGTTGCGCTCGATGGCCACCGGCACGTTGTACCGCAGCTTGGTGATGCCGGGGTTGCCCGGGCTCACGTCCGTCGGCGACGGTACCGCCTCCTCCAGCGCGAAGCGGCTGTTGTTGGAGAGCAGGCGCGGCATCCGGCTGGCCACCAGGCTGCCGTTGAGGCCGCCGGGCAGGCGCTGGAAGTACGGGATCCCGTACGAGACCATCGTGATCAGCTGAGCCGCCGACCAGAGGTAGTTGGATTCCAATGTGGACAGCACCCGGTTCAGCTCGGTCTGGTCGGAGAGCGTGGGGGTGCGCTGCAGGCGGGCGGTGATGAACATCGTGTGTACCGGCGGCATGGCGAACGGTACGCCGGTGTCGGAGGTCTGCGGCGGCGAAGAGACGGCACCGATGTCGAACTGGATGTCGGACGGAGTGGCATTGGGCTGGACGGCGGCGCGCGCCGGGGTGGCCGACAGCGGGCTCGCAAGCTCCAGGGCGGTGAGGCCCATCGCGAGCGCGCCGGCGCCTTTGAGCGCGGAGCGCCGGCTCACATAGGGAGTCTTGTCCATGGGGTTAGGTGCCCCCTTCACACGGAATGGACAGAAAGATCGATAGGAAACTATCTTTCATGGCGCAGATTCGGTCATGACGTGAACCCCCTGGGGGCTGCTTTCAGTGAGGGATCAAGCCCAGTCGATACGCTGCGATCAGCGTTTCGGGACGGTTGTGGGTACCGAGCTTGCGGAACAGGCGCGCCTGCGTGTTCTCCACGGTCTTGGTGGCGATACCGAGTGCCCGCGCGGTCTGCCGTACCGTGTGCCCGCTGGCAATGGACGTGAGAATGTCCCGCTCGCGCGCGGTCAGCTCCGGCGCGGTGGCCGCCGGCCGGTTGATCAGCGCCGACATCCAGTTCGCCAGCAGCCGCACGTGCCCGGCGTCGAGCACCCGGTACCCGTGCGCCACCAGGGACAGCACGGACGGCAGGTCGCGGGCCACGTCACCGCGCCAGACCAGGGCGTACGCGCCGTGCAGCACGGCGTCGATGGCGGTGGTCACGTCGGGTACCGAGGACTGCACCACCACCGCCGGTACGCCCATCGCCGCCGGGATGTCCCAGTCGTCGGCGTCCGGATCCACCAGCAGCGCCACCGCCTGGCTGCGGTTCCACTGTGCCCAGTGGTCGCCGGCCAGCGGCTCGATCGTGGCGACCAGCACGTACGGCAGCCTGTTGCGGATCAGCGTGAGGCAGACCTCGTCCAGGCACCGGCCGGCCGGCCCGCGCACGATCGGCAGCACCCGGGAGGCCAGCTGCGGGTCGGGCGGTACCGCCTGCACCAGGTCACGGCGCAGTTCGGGCCGGCCGCCGTTGACGCCACCCGCACCGTCCGCACCATCGGCCGCCTCCGCGAACCCGGCGCCGTCGGCCGCCGCCTCCGGACCACCGGTGGTCACGTCGAACAGGCCCAGCGACATGGCCCGGGACACCGCGTGGCTCTGGTTGCCCACGCCGAACTTGGCGTAGATGCTGCGCTTGTGGTTCTCCACGGTGTGCGGGCTGATCCGCAGCAGCTCGGCCATCTCCAGCACGCTGCGCCCGGCACCCATCAGGGCCACCACGGCCAGCTCGCGCTCGGTCAGCACCTGCCGGGGTGGTACCGGCCGGATCGCCTGGGCCCGCTGGCGGATCAACCGCAGCACGGTCTCCGGTCCGGCTGAGTGGGGAACCAGGGTGGTGATCCCCGCCTTGATGGCAGCACCGATCACCGCGGGTGCCGCCTCCGTGTAGGTTACGACGAACTCGACGGACGGAAAGCTCGTACACAGATGGTGGAGAATCTCCACCATCGGTGCCGTCAGCACGTTCACGTCCATCAGTGCGACGTCGGGGCGGTACATGGGGCACAGCGCGTACAGCCCTTTGAGCGTGGCAGTCTGCGCCAGCACGGTCACGTCAGCCTGACTCGTCAGGTGCGTGAGCAGCGTGCTGTGCGGCAACCGGCGGCCGGATTGCACCACCAGTCTGATCGATCGACGATCGTTCTCGGCCATCTCGGATCACGCCCCCGCCGGCTGGCTTCCGGATAGCAAAACTAGTTGGGACCCACCATCTCATTCAGAGATTTGGATGAGTCTAGGGTCTTTCGAGTATTCGGCTCAACTGCCGGATATGCCATGTACTCGGCACGGGGAGGATGATCCGAGAACCCCTGGGGGTTTTCGGCCCCTCAAGGGGGACTCTCCCGCCAATTCCGGCCTGGCACCAAATCTCATGGGAAGTCATCGTACGGCCGTGCCACCAGCAACTCGGCGACGCTCCACTACCCTTCACCGACGATCGGCGCACGGGCCGATACACCGGTCCGGGTCACCTGGTACAACCGGTGGCGCTGCGTTTAGCCGGCACCACCCGGGGAATCCAGCCGGCCATGAGGTCCGTACCCCGGGTGGCGCTGGTACACGGCGCGGCACCGGTGCGCCTCGACGGAGTCAGCGACTATGTCGCCCGCCTCGCCGGGGCGCTGCCCGGTGCCGGGGTGGAGCCCGCGGTGGTGCCGGTACCCGGGCCCGGCCGGCACGGCTGGCTGTCCACACTGGACAGCGTGGCCGACCGGGTGGCCGCGGTCCGCCCGGACGTGGTGCACGTGCAGTTCTCGGCGTCCGGGTACCGGTTCTCCGGGGTGCCCGGGCTGCTGCTGCCGTACCTGCTGGGCCGGCGGGTACCCGCGCACCTGGTCACCACCCTGCACGAGTACGGCGACCCGCCCGCCGACGCCGGCCGGCTGGTACCCGCGAGCCGGGACCTGGTGGTGACGAACGAGGCGCACGCGCGGGCGCTGTACCGGCGCACCGGGCGGGTCGCGGTACGGGTGCCGCTGGCGCCCAACGTGGACGTGGTACCGGTGGCGCCGGGCGCGCGGGAGCGGGTACGGGCCCGGTTGGGGCTGGGTACGGGTACGCCGCTGCTCGCCTTCTTCGGCTTCGTGCACCCGGTCAAGGGGGTGCGGTACCTCATCGAGGCGCTGCCCGCGCTGCGGGTACGGTTCCCCGGTACGCACCTGCTCGTGCTGGGCGGCTTCACCTCGCTGGCGCTGCCCGAGCCGCAGGCGCGCGCGTTCCGGGCGGAGCTGGTCGAGCAGGCCGGGCGGCTGGGCCTGGCCGGGGCGGTCACGTTCACCGGGTACCGGCCGGCCGCGGCGGCGTCCGAGCTGCTGTCCGCGGCCGACCTGGCGGTGCTGCCGTTCACCGCGGGCGTGACCGCCAAGAGTGGCGCGCTGCTGACCCTGCTGGCGCACCGGCTGCCCACGGTGGTGACCGTGCCGGACGCGGTCGAACCGGGCCTGGTGGACGGGGACACCGTGCTGTACGCGCGGGGCCGGCGGGATCC
>DATEJJ010000842.1:0-2432 GCA_035278125.1 Rugosimonospora sp. | reverse complement strand
CGCTGGCCCTCACCGGCCGCCTGAGCCCGGTCGTCGCGGTGGGCGCCGTCGCCGCGGCCTGGGTGGCGGTGACCGCCCCGATCACTTTGGCCGGTCGCGACGACGTCGCCTTCGGCGTCGGCGGCCAGGCGGTCTGGCTCGCCCTGGCCGTCGCCGGCGGTGCATGGCTGGCCGCCACCCGCAACACCGTCACCCTGAAGCTCGGGAGGAGCGCATGACCACCGTTCGCGTGCAGGGCGCGACCAAGTCCTTCGGCCGCACGACGGCCCTGGACCGCGTCGACTTCGAGGCCGGGCCGGGGGTGACCGGGCTGCTCGGGCCGAACGGGGCGGGTAAGACGACCCTGCTGCGCCTGCTCGCCACCGTGATGGCCCCCGACCGCGGTGCGGTGAGCCTGCTGGGCCGCGACCCGGCGCGGGCCGACGAGCGGACCCGCATCCGCACCCGCCTGGGGTACCTGCCGCAGGAGGCCGGCTTCCACCGCGGGTTCACCGTCTTCGAGTTCGTCGACTACGTGGCGATCCTCAAGGAGATGACCGACCGGCGGGCCCGACACGACGAGGTCCGCCGCGTGATCGCCCTGACCGGGCTGGCCTGCGTCAGCGGCAAGCGCATCCGGGCCCTGTCCGGCGGGATGCGCCGACGGGTCGGGCTGGCCCAGGCCCTGCTGGGCGACCCCGACCTGCTCGTCCTCGACGAGCCGACGGTCGGCCTCGATCCCGAGCAGCGGCTGCGGTTCCGGGAGATGATCTCGCACGCCGGCGAGGGCCGCACGGTGGTCATGTCCAGCCACCAGACCGAGGACATCACCGCCCTGTGTAGCCGCATCGCCGTGATCCACCAGGGCCGCGCCCGGTTCACCGGTACCCCCGCCGAACTGACCGCGCAGGCCGCGGGCCGGGTGTGGACCGGCACTCAGCGCTCGCCGGTGGCACTGGCGACCTGGCGCACCGGCGAGGGCGCCTACCGCAACGTCGGCGATCCGCCCGCCGGCGCGGACCTGATCCCGCCCACGCTGGAGGACGCGTACCTCCTGCTCATGGCCGAACCGGCGCTGGAGGTCACCCGCTCGTGACCCTGATCGACACCGTCGGCGCAGCGCGTCCGGCCGATGCCCGCAATCTCGCGGCCCTGACCGGCCGGGAGGCGCGCCGCCTCGCCCGGCATCCGGTGCTGTGGCTGGCCCCCGTCATCCTCGTCGCGGCCACCGCCGCCGAGACGCCCAGCGAAGGCCGCAACGCCGACTACTGGTACGGCACCGTCTTCGTAGCCGTCACGTTCTTCGGGCCGCTGATCACCCTGTTCGCGGCGAATCTGGTCGCCAGCAGCGCCCGCCGCAGTCGGGCCGAGGAGATGCTGGAGGTGACGCCGACCAGCGACACCCGGCGTACCTGGGCGACGTGCCTGGGTGTCGCGCTCCCCCTGGCCACGACCGGCGCGGTCGCGGCGGCGGTCATGGCGCTCGTCGACGGCGCCTACGCCATCCCGCCCGCGGACCGGTACCCGCACGGCGTGCTGGTCCAGTTGCCGTTCGTGCTCGCCGGGGCCGGGCTGCTCGGCGTCCTCGCCGCCCGCTGGCTGCCCTTCACCGGCGGCGTGCTGATCACCTTCGTCGTGTTCGTGCTGGGGGCGGGCGTCGCGTTCCACCGGTTCGACTCGGGCGTGTGGTGGATGTGGTGGACGACCACGCAGCAGTTCGCCGACCGGCCGCCGGGGCCGGGCCAGCCGGGGCTGCACGCCGCGTACCTGGCCGGCCTGTGCGCCTGCGCCGCCACTGCCGCCGTCTACCGGGACCGCACCCGATGGACGCGGCTGGCCCTGATCGGTGGGCCGGTCCTGGCCGCCACGCTCGTCCTCGGCTGGCTCCAGCTGCCGTGACACGGTCCATCGCGTGGGAGCTGGTCCGCAGCGGCCATCTGGTACGCAGCCTGCGCCTGGCCCCGTTCGCACCCGCCGCCGCCGCGGTCGTGGTGCTGCTGGTGGCCCGCCGCGGCGGCACCCACGACGTTGTCGGGGATCTGCGCGGGCTGGCGCTGCTGCTGGCGCTGGGCAGCGGGTACGTGCTCGACGACGGTGCGGCGGTCACGTTGCAGGCCAGCCCGTACCGCCTCGCGCGTCGGCTGTGGCTGCGCATCGGCGCGGCCGCGGCCGTCGGTGCGCCGCTGTGGGCGGCGATGCTCGCCTACCTGCTTCCCTCGGCACCGGCCGCCGACCGGTGGCGCCTCGGTCTCGGTCTCACGGTTGAGGTGGCCGCCGGGCTCGCGGTGGTCTGGGCGGTTGCCGCCTGGGCCCGGCGCCACGTGTTCGACTACCCGGGCATCATCACCACGCCCGTGCTCCTGGCGGTACTGGTGCCGGCGGCGTCGATGTCACGGGCGCGGTTGCTGGTCGGCTTCGGTCCGCAATGGGCCCCGGCCCACCTGCGATGGGCG
>DATEJJ010000841.1:0-2565 GCA_035278125.1 Rugosimonospora sp. | reverse complement strand
TCAGCAGGCTGTCGAGGCGGCTCGCCAGCAGGGCGGCCGCAACGGAGTCGATACCGGTCATGATCGGAGCCTGCTCACCTCAGCCACATCGTTGCGAAGCCGGGGACGCGACAACCGCGGCCCCGGCAAACGGGCACTAGCCGCGAGCGCGGTAGAGATCGGCCAATGCCTTGGTCGAGCACCGCGCCTCGAACAGCGCGGAAAGCCGCGCGACTTCGGGGCTCGCGAGATCGCGGATCGCGGCGTCGTCGGCGAGGATGCGGCGGATCAGCGCGAGCTTGCGGCCAAGATCCGATTCGTCGAGCACGACGCCCGGATCGGCCTCCTTCAGTCCGTCGACGAGCCGCAGGAATTCGGCCTGCAACGCCGGCAGCGTGCTCCAGTCGGCACCACGAGCCGCGCTCAGCATGCGGCCCGACACGGCCGCGAGCGCCTCGTAGCGAGCGAAGTATTCGGCCTTGCGGTTCATCGCGCCGCGTCCGCTGCCTGCGCCGCCATCCGCGCGACTTCGGGGGCAATGCCCGTCCACGCTTCCTCGAGCGTGGCGAGCAGCCCGTCGACCTCGACCAGCATCGTGTCGCTTGCCTGCGCATTGGCCTGCAGCAGGCGCCGGCCGATATACGCATACAGCGCGTCGAGGCGCCCGGCGATCTCGCCGCCCGCGTTGCGGTTCAGCGACGCCTGCAGGCCGCTTTCGACGATCCCGATCGCCTTGCCGATCGCTTCGCCGCGCGCGGGCACGTTGCCCTGCTGCAGATGCATGCGCGCAAGCGCGATGGCCTGCCCGCGCCCGGGCGCGGCGCCCTGGTCACCCGGGCCTTCGTGGCGCCGCGTACCCCGGTGGAGCGGCGCCTGGCCGCGGTCTGGGGCGAGGTGCTGGGCGTGGACCCGGTCGGCGTCACGGACACGTTCTTCGACCTGGGCGGCGACTCGATCCGGGCGGTGTCCCTGGTGGCCGCGCTGCGGGCGGCCGGCTTCGACGCCTCGGTGCGGGACGTGTTCGAGGCGAACACGGTGGCGCTGCTGGCCGGACTGGTCGACGGCCGGGCCGCACCGGCGGCGAACACCGCGCCGGTGGCCCCGTTCACGCTCATCGAGGAGGCGGACCGGGCGAAGGTGCCGGACGGCGTGGTGGACGCGTACCCGCTGTCCCAGCTCCAGCTCGGGATGCTCGTGGAGATGTTCGCGGACGAGCACGAGCACCCGTACCACAACGTCACCATGTACCGGATCAACGACGAGCGGCCACTGGACCCGGACGCGCTGCGGGCGGCGGTGGCGCGGGTCGCGGCGCGGCACGAGGTGCTGCGTACCTCCCTGCACCTGACCGGCTTCTCCGTGCCGATGCAGCTGGTGCACGGGCGGGTGGCGATGCCGGTGTCCATAGTGGACCTGTGCGGGCGGGGCGCGGACGCGGTGACGGAGGCGGTACGCGCGCACGTCGCGCGGGAGTACCGCGACCTGTTCGACATCGGCCGCCCGTCCCTGGTCCGCGTCTCCGCCCTGGTGGCCGACGACGGCTGGCGGATGGTGCTGACCCTGTGCCACGCCATCATGGAGGGGTACGGGCACTACCGGCTCTGGGACGAGATCCTCGGTACCTACCGGGCCTTGCGCGACGGCCGGGAGCCGGAGCAGCCGCCCCTGCCCGAGGTGCGGTACGCCGACGCGATCGCCGGCGAGCTGGCCGCGCTGCGCAGCGAGGAGGACCGGGCGTACTGGCGGGGCGTGGTGACCGGGTACGCGAAGGTGGGCCTGCCGGCCGCCTGGGCGCAGCCGGACGAGCCGCAGACCGCGTACCAGATCCACCTCTCGCTGCGGGACCTGACCGAGCGGCTGCGCGGTGTCGCCTCCGCCCTCGGGGTGTCGCTGAAGAGCGTGTACCACGCGGCGCACCTCAAGGTGATGAGCCAGCTGACCCAGGAGGAGCGGTTCCACACCGGCCTGGTGGTGGACACCCGGCCCGAGGCGCCCGGCGCCGAGCGGGTCTACGGCATGTACCTCAACACACTGCCGTTCGCCGCCGACCGGTCCGCCGCCACCTGGCGTGAGCTGATCCAGCAGGTGTACGCGCAGGAGGCGCGGGTCTGGGCGCACCGGCGGTTCCCGCTGCCCGAGGTGCAGCGCGAGGCGGGCGGCCGGCGCGCGGTCGACGTCTTCTTCAACTACCTCGACTTCGGGCACGTGGACACCTCGGTGCTGGACGCGGGCGAGACGCTGCGTTCGGGCGCGACCGAGTTCCCGCTCGCGGTGACCGTGCTCAACGGGTACCTCGGGCTGCTGTCCCACTCGCACGCGATGAGCCGGTCCAACGCGCAGCGGCTCGGGCAGATGTACCGGGCGGTGCTGGAGGCGATCCTGGCCGACCTGGACGGGGATGCGCGGCGCGGGTACCTGCCGGCGGGCGAGCGCGAGCTGGCGCTGGGCGGGTGGGCGTGCGGGCCGGCCGCGATCGCGGGACCGCCGGTGCACGAGCTGTTCGAGGCGCAGGCGGCGCGGGTACCGGAGGCGGTGGCGGTACGCGAGGCGGAGCGGTGCGTGTCGTACCGCGAGCTGAACGCCGGC
>DATEJJ010000840.1:0-11244 GCA_035278125.1 Rugosimonospora sp. | reverse complement strand
CAGTGCGCCGCGGGCCGTGCGGCGAGCCGGGCCACGGCCGCCGGTTCCCCGCTCGCGCCGCAGATCCGGTACAGCCGCTGGCGGGTGGCGGCGTCGACCGCGTCGACCGTCAGGTACCCGTCGACCGTCCTGATTGGACGGTCCAGCGGCTGCCAGCGGCCGGACGAGGCACCGCGCAGGGCCTGGGCGCCGGCCAGCAGCGAGGTGCCCACCCGGCTACCACGCCCGGTGCGCTCCCGCAGGTACAGGGCGGCCAGGATGCCGGTGGCGGCCAGCATGCCGCCGGTGGTGTCGACAAGGGTCAGCGGGGACGGGAACGGCGGCTCGCCCGGGGGGTTCAGCGCGGTGCCGCACCCGGCGTACGCCTGGACCAGGAAGTCGCCGGCGATCGCGCTGGGCGGGTCGGCGGCCGGGCCCCAGCCCGACGCGTACGCGTAGACCAGCCCCGGGTTGCGCGTGGCGAGGTCGGCCGAGTCCAGCCCGAGCGACTCGGCGCGCCCGGGCCGCCAGTTGTGCAGGAACACGTCGGCCGTGGCCACCAGCTCGTCCAGTTCGGCCCGGCCGGCCGGCCGCTTGTAGTCCAGCTCGACGACCCGCTTGCCGTGGTTGTAGGCGAGGTAGGCGGCGCCGGTCTGGCCGGCCAGGGGCGGGCTGCCCCGGCCGAAGTCACCGCCGGGCGGCTCGATTTTCATGACCTCCGCGCCCAGCATGCGCAGTAGTGCGCCGGCCAGTGGGCCCTGCAACCGCGAGGTGACCTCGACGACCCGCACTCCGTCCAGCGGCGCGCTGTCCGGTCGACCCGGGTGGCCCGGGCGGGTGTCCGCCCCCGGGTGCGGGCTCAACGTCCACAGTGGAAGGATCGGGTCGGGTTCGTCACGCACCGGGCTCAGCGCGATCCCGCAGGCGTCGGCGGTGGCCCGAACCTGGGCCAGGGTGTGGCGGCGTACCGCCTCGGGCAGCGCGTCCGGTAGCGGGCAGCGGCCGGCCAGGTACCGGTACACGAACGGCAGCCACGCGGCGGCCACGGTACGCGGGTCGGCCACACCGAGCCGGGGCCAGAAGCGGGCCCAGTCGTCGCCGGACAGCACCTCGAACTCGACCCAGTACCCGTCCGCGGTGCGGAACGGCGGGGCACCCGCGCCGCCCGCCTGGTACGGGAACTGGCCGCCGCTGGTGGCGATCGCGATGTGGTGGTTGAGCAGCAACAGCGCGCTGCCCGGTACCGACACCTCGACCGCCGCCACCGGCAGGCCGCGGCGCTGGGCGAGCAGCGCGGCGAGTACCCCCTGGGTGGTGGCCAGGCCGGCGGTGAACGAGGCGAGGTCGACGCCGCAGCGCCGGGGTACGCCGGGGTCCCGGCCGTGCGCGGCCATCAGCCCGGTCAGCGCCTGGACCACGGTCTCGGCTCCGGCCGGCGCCGGGTGCCAGTCGATGTAGCCGTCCAGCCGGTGCCCGCCGGCCCGCAGGGTCAGGGCCGGCCCACCGTCTATTGTGGACGTTGCTGGAGTCGCGCCCAGCGTCGCCAGGTGCGCGGCGCACCGGGCCGCCGGACCTGGGGCTGCGGCCACCGTGTACCCGTCGAGCGGGTCGCGGGTGGCGTCGCGGACCGGCGCGGGTTGGCGGGCCGTCACGGCTACCCCCGCTCCAGCCGCTGCACCGCCGCGGTGGTCAGGGTCTCGCGCAGCCGGGACAGGTCCACCTTCCCGATGCGGGTCCGCGGGATGGCGTCGAGGACGAACAGCTCCTCGGGCAGCTTGAACGGGGCGAGCGTCTCGCCCAGGGCGACCCGCAGCCCGTCCAGGGTGGGGCGCTCACCGGGTACCGGGACGACGCAGGCGCTGACCGTCTCGCCCAGCACGGGGTTGGGCTGCCCGACCACGGCCACGTCGGCCACACCGGGACAGCGCAGCAGCGCGGCCTCCACCTCGACCGGGTCCACCTTCAGCCCGCCCCGGTCGATCTGGTGTTTGAGCCGGCCGTGGATGTAGAGCCGGCCCTGCTCGTCGAGGTGCCCGAGGTCGCCCGAGTAGTACCACGGGGATTCGGGTGTGGTGTTCCAGTACCGTACCGGGTACACGGCGCGGGAGAAGGCGACCTCGCCGGTCGTACCGATCGGGAGCGGCTGGCGGTCGGGCCCGACGATCGCGACGGAGTCGGGTTCCGGGCGGCCGACCGAGCCGCGCAGGATGTCCGCGGCGTCGGTCGTCGCGACGCCGACGCCTTCGCTGGACCCGTACATGAACATGAAGTCCACGCCGAGCCGTTCCCAGATCGCGTTGACCAGGTGGGGTGGGAACGGCGCGGCGGTACCGACGCTGAAGCGCAGCGAGTCCAGCCGGTGCCGGGCCGGATCCAGGCGGCTGAGGAGCAGCGCGAAGTGGGCCGGTGCGCCGTTGACGACGGTGATGCCCTCGGCTCCGATCAGCGTGAGGGCCTCCTCGGCGGTGAACCGTTCCAGCAGGACCAGCCGGCCTCCGCCGATCAGCGCGGCGATCGCCATCATCAGCCCGAATCCGTGGGAGAGCGGCAACTGGGCGAGGTGCACGTCGTCCGGGCCGAACCTCAGCCAGCCGGCCAGGCCCTGCCAGCGCCGTGCGAGGTTGCCGTGGAAACCCATGGTGGCCTTGGGCGTGCCGGTCGTACCGGAGGAGATGAAGATGATGGCCGGATCGTCCGGGCCGGTGGCGCCACTGCCCGGTGGCGCGGGTACGTCGTGGTCCCCGTCGGTCGCGACCGACCACCGCACGCACCGGTCGGGGAGCAGGTGGTCGGTGACGGCGACGACCTTCAGGTCCGGGTGGCCGCGCCGGACCGCCTCGAGAGCCGCCATCGGGGTGGCCCGCCCGCCGAACGGCTCGTAGACGAGGGCCGTCGCGCCGGTCAGCTCGATGACGGCCGACAGCTCCGCGCCGGTGGACTGGAAGTCGACCCCGACGTGGACCGCGCCGCACTGCCAGGCCGCCACCATCGCCACGACGAACTCGCACCGGTTGGCCACCGAGCAGACCACCCGGTCGCCGGGCCCGACGCCCAACCCGCGCAGGACGTTGGCAAGCCCGGCCACGGCGTGGCCGAGCCCGGCGTAGGTGAGGCGTTGGCCGCCGCCGATCAGCGCGGTCCGCTCGGGCCAGCGCTGCCAGGACCGGGCGATGGTATCGGCGAGGGTTGGTGGGTTCTCCGCGTTCATGCGCACTCCCGTCGACCGGCTCCGTCCAGTATGGATACTGCGCGCCCCCGGTGCTTTCTCGCGGCTTGCCTGTTGGCCGTCGGCTCGCGCAACCGGAGAGAATGCCATCCGGCGTGGATGGTGCCAGCATGGCAGGGTCGGGTGAACCCGCCACGGAGGTGTATCTCATGCTGACCGGAGCCAGGCTGTCCCATCTCATCGTCTACGCGCACGACCTCGCCGAGTCCACCCGGTTCTACCGCGACCGCCTGGGCCTGCCCGTCCTGGGGGAGGGCGGCGACAGTGTGCGGTTCGACGCCGGGGGTATCGAACTGCACCTTCAACCCGCGGCCGCGTACGGGGTCCGGTTGTTCGGGGAGCGGGACGACTCGTCCGACGTGGTGTTCCTGGTCGAGGATCTGGAGCGGATGCGCGCGGCGCTCGAGTCACGCGGCGTGGTGTTCAAGCGCCGGCGCAGCTACGAGGTGGGTCTGGTGACCGACTTCTACGACCCGAACGGGCACCGGCTCATGCTGTACCAACCCTCGGCGGAGTCGCTGACCTGGCCGAGCGCTGACAAGATCCGCGAAGTGTGGGCGGCGTGGGGGCGCGGGGGCGCGGACCTGATCGGACCCGCGGCCGGCCCGGCGACCGGCACCGACGAGGAGACCGGGCTGCACGGCAACCCCCTCATCTACCTGTTCATGTTCGAGAACAGCCAGATGGCCGCGTACGACTTCTACAACGACGCGCTCGCTCTCACCGCGCTGGAGCGGGTGCACTGCTGCAACCAGGACTGCGACGCCGAGATCGAGGGGATCGTCAAGTACGACGGCGGCGGCGTGCTGCTGTCCACCCACCACATGCACCAGTCGAGCATGGTGGTCGACGACAGCGGGCAGCCCTACTCGCCGCGCGAGTTCCGCCCGGAGCACGGGCAGGGCATCGCGCCGGTGTTCCGGGTCGAGGACCTGGATCGGCTGGTGGAGCGGCTCGCCGCGCGCGGGGTCGTGTTCGGTGACGGGGTCCGGCACGGCGCCGGCGGTGCGCTGGCCCGCTTCGAGGATCCGTTCGGGCACCCGTTCTTCCTGCACGAACCCGCCGGCGCGGCGGTACCGGGCTAGCGGCGCAGCCTGTCGGAGCGGCTACCGGCCAGCGGTAGATCAGCCGGCCGGTGGCACGTTCTGGTTGAGATGGAACACGTTGTCGGGGTCGTACCGCCGCTTGAGCGCGCGCAACCGTTGCCACGCCTGGGGGTGGTACGCCTCCGCAATCCGCTCCGGCCCCTCGTCGCCAAGCTCGTTGACGTACACCCCGGTCTGGAACGGGCGCAGCGCGGCCCAGGTCCGCTCGACCCAGGCGATGGACGCCGGCGCCTCGCGAGGCTCCGTCCACACCGCGTCCACGGCGCAGTTGAAGGCGGCGCAGCGGTGGCTCACCGCCGTGTCCAGCTCCCCCACGCGGGCCACCGCGCCGCCCAGCGGTGAGATCATGACGATGGAGCCGGTGGAGTGGATCCCTGGGGCGTACTCGGCCAGTGCCTCGATGGCGCCGTCGTGCAGCGCCGGCAGGTGCCCGGACCGGCCGTACACGCAGCGCCCGAAGCGACCGGCCATGTCGTACAGCCGCTGGAGGCTGGTGTAGCGCATCGTCCGGATCCCGCGTGCCAGTGGCGGCCCCAGCGCCCGCATCGGGTCCAGGTCCCGCTCGGCCGCGTCGGCCGTCCCCACGTGGCACACGGCGATGGCCACGACGAGTCGGCCGTGCAGTTCGGCGTCGATGAACGGGGCCGGCGGCATGCGCAGCACGTTGCACTGCGCGGACAGCTCGTCCGGGGCCTGGGCCATGAAGTCGCGGTACCAGCGCATGACCCGGCGCAGCTGCCCGGCCGGGTAGAACGCCGCGCCACCGGTGACCCGTGGCCCGACCGGGTGCAGCCGGAACTGGAGGGAGGTGGCGACGCCGAAGTTGCCGCCGCCCCCGCGCACTCCCCAGAACAGGTCGGGGTTCTCCGTCGCGCTGGCCGTGCGCGCGACGCCGTCCGCGGTCACCAGGTCCAGCCGGGCCAGGTTGTCCGCCGCCAGCCCGTGGCTGCGCATCAGCCAGCCGTACCCACCGCCCAGGGTCAGGCCGGCCACGCCGGTCGTGGAGATCCGCCCGCCGGTGGTGGCCAACCCGACGGCTTGCGCCGCGCTGTCGAACTGGCCCCACAACACCCCCGGCTCCACGGTGGCCAGCCGCCGGGCCGGGTCGATCCGTACGCCGCGCAGGGCGGACAGGTCGAGCGTCAGGCCGCCGTCGCTGACCGCCCAGCCGGTCACGTTGTGGCCGGTGCTGCGCACCGACAGCTCGATGTCCTGCCGGCGCGCGTAGGTGACCGCCGCGCTGACGTCGAGCGGGCTGGTAGCCCGGACGATGAGCATGGGCCGGCGGTCGAGCCGCCCGTTCCACAATGACCGGGCTCCGTCGTATCCGTCATCGCCGGGGCGCAGCACCGCACCCCGGACCAGACCCGCGAGGTCCCGGGCGGCCGCAATGCCGCCGGTCCGGCTCACCATCCGCTCACAGACCGCTGGCCAGGATCCGGCGCAGGTGCTCCCCGGCCGGGGCGCGCATCGCCTCGGTGGAGGGTTCGTAGAGGTAGAAAACGTGGCCGGACGGGTCGACGAACTGGGCGACCGCGCCGATCTCGGACCGGGTAATGCCCCGCGGGAAGGTGATGGCCCGTTCGGTCAGGTCTTTGACGGCCGTCTCGATGTCGGAGGTGTGGAAGACCACCGCCTTGCCGCCCATCTCCACCGGGTTCACGGTGCGCGGCGGGCACGGGTGGTCGATGATCTCGTCTTCCTCGCGGACCGTCTCCAGGGAATGGGTGGTGAGGATGACGCCGCCGGTGTCGTACTTGACGACGCCCTCCTCGTCGGCGTTCGACGCGCGGCTGCACGGCCCGCCTTCGAGGTCCCGCAGGCCGAGGGCATCGCCGTAGACGCTGACCGCCTCGTCCGCGTCGCGGACGAACAGGAACAGGTAGATCAGCGGCTTGCCGTCCAGCCGGAACGACTCCGAGGATTCCTTGGCGGGGTTGGGGTGCAGCGCCCGGACCGCCTCGATACGGTCCCCGCTGGGCCAGGTCAGCGACTCCTGCGAGGTCTCGTACAGCGTGAACCAGTGCCCGTCCGGGTCGTAGAAGTCGGTGATGGCGCCGATCTCGTACCGGTGGGTCTCGGTGAACCGCACGCCGCGCGCCTCCAGCGCCACGCGCGCCTCGTCGAGGTTCTCCACGAGGAACACGATGTCGGTCGAGTGGTCGTGCTCCGTCGGCAGCGCGACGCCGTAGTCCGCGGCCCGGTTCAGCGCCAGGATGACCTCTCCGGTGTCGTACTTCACCGAGCCCTCGTCTTCTTCGATCACCCGTAGCCCCAGCGCGCGTTCGAAGAAGTCGCGGGACGCGGCGAGGTCCCGGACGTACAGGAAGAGGTAGACGATACGGTGGTCGGTCAGCATGGTGTGCTCCCTTCGCACTCAGTGGTGGATCCTGGCCCCGCCGGTCATGAGGTCCATGACCTTCGCGGCGCTGCCCCACTGGAGGCTCTCCGCGGACGGCTGGTACAGGCAGTACACGTGACCGGACGGGTCGTTGAACCGGGCGGTGGCGCCGATGTCGCTGACTCCGGTGGTGGACCGGAACCGCAGCCCCCGCCGGATCAGGGCCTGCTCGGCGGCTTCGCAGTCGGAGGTGTAGAAGACCAGCAGGCAGGCGTTGTACCGGACGAGGTCGGGGTCCACAGTGGACTCGTAGAGGACGAGGTCGAGGGAGCCGGTGCGGAACCGGTAGCCCTGCGGCTCCGGGCCGGACGGGGACAGCCCGAGAACGTCGCGGTAGAAGCGTACGGACTCGGCCAGGTCGGTGACGGCCAGGCGTACCGCCACGATGTCGGTGACGAGGGCCGCGTCGGCCGGTGGCTCCCGGAGCAGTTCGTAGTGGTGGCCGTCGACGTCGGTGAGGGTCTCGGGCAGGTCCGCGGAGGTCCGGCAGACAAGCGTCACCGCGTCGCTGGCCGCGCTGCGGAACTTGCGGTCCGCGAACAGGTTGATGGACAGGATGGTGCCCCCGGCGTCGTATTTCACCAGGCCGTGGTGCTCGTGCGGCGGGTGGAACTGGTTCTCGACGACCCGCAGCCGCAGGGTGTCCTCAAGAAACCGGCGGTGGTGGGGGAGCGATGAGATGTCCAGGAAGACGAACATGAGCGGGGCGTCCGCGAGGCTGCCGTCAGCGTTCACGCCTGTGTCACCTCCGTTGTCGGTCGGTCGGTGGGCCGCCGGCCGCCGAGGGCCGGCCGGGGTCGAAAAGCGTCAGGGCCGCGGCCGGCCGGCCGCTGGCGATGGTTTCGGTGAGCGCCTGGCCGGCGCCGAGCGCGGGGGGCAGCCCGTGGCCGCCGAAGCCGGCGATGACCCACAGACCGTCCGCGCCGGGTACCGCGCCGATCAGCGGGCGCCCGTCCGCGGTGCCGTCCATGATGCCGGCCCACCGCCAGCCCACCGTGAACGGTGGGAAGCCGGGGAACGCGGCCGGGAGGAACGCGCCCAGGGCCCGCTGGACCGGCTCGTGCAGGGCCAGGACATCGGTGCGCTCGGCGTCGCCGGTGGCCTGGTCGCGGCACCCGCCGATCACGACGACACCGTGGGGGTCCTGACGCCAGTACACGCTGCCGAAGTCGACCGCGAGGCCGAGGCGGAACACGGGCGGCAGCGGGCGGGTCGCCATCACCTGCCCGCGTACCGGCCGGATCAGGGGCGCCAGGGCGGCACTGAGCCGGGCGACCCCGGTGTTTCCGGCGAGTACCACCTGGCCGGCGCGCACGGACCCGCGTCGCGTGTGGACGGTGTACCCCTCGGGGCCGGTCCGCCGCACGCCGGTGACTTCGGTGTCCGGTGCCATGCGCGCGCCGTGCCGGGCCGCGGCGGCGCCCAGCCCGTACACGAGCCGGGCCGGCTGGATCACACCGCCGCCGGGCAGCCAGCGCCCCCCGGCGAAGTGGGCCGCGATGCGCATCCCCAGCAGCTCCTCGCATGCACCACGGTCCAGTGCGTGCAGGGGCGCGGCGGTTGCCGGGCGCCGGCTCACCTCGGCGCGGTACTCGTCGAAGACCGCCGGGGAGCTGGCGAGCGCCAGGTGTCCGGGGGTGGCGTGGCCCGCGTCGATGTCTTCGTCGGCCAGCACCGACCGGACCAGCGTGGCGTCTTCGAGCGGGTGTACGCCGGGCAGGAAGATGCCGGCGTTGCGGCCGCTCGCGCCGCCGCCGATGCGGCCGCGCTCCAGCAGCAGCGGGGCGAGCCCGCGCCGGGCCAACCAGTACGCGGTGGCGACGCCCATCACCCCGCCACCCACCACCGCCACGTCGACGCTCGGCGGCAGTGCCGCCGGGGCGGCGAAGGTGTCTATGCCCACAGTGGACAGCCAATACGTCGGCGCCTGCCCGCAGGCCGAAGGCGCCGGGGATGGTGGCGTCAGATCCATCGCTACCCCCAGCGCCTTCCGTTCGATCGCTTGCTACATCACGCCTTCGGTGGCGCCGGCCACGACCGGCTCGATCTGGCCACCGTTGGTGCGCGTCCGCCACTCCTCCATGATTTCGAAGAGGTCCGACGGTGGCGTGTTGAGTACATCGGCGTAGATCTCGTCGTCCTTGGTCACGACGATGTCGAACGCGGTCAGTTCACCTGGGGTCAGCTGACCGACCCGTTCTCCGGTCTCCTCGTGGATGAGGTCCACCGGACCTGTGGGGGAGTGGAAGTGCGTACCCACCGGCGGGTAGTGGTTGACCGTCGCCGGCCCGAAGATGAGCGGCCGCTCGGGGTCGGTGAGGATCGGGCCCATAGCGGTCTGGATCTTCCACGACACGCGCCAGATGGCGGTGCCCGGGAAGTCCGAACCGTCGACGCCGTTGGACTTGACGATGCCGTCGTTGGGCCGGTTGAAGTTCTGCTCGACCCGGATCGGGCCCAGCGCCGCCTGGATGATCTCGCCGCCGTGCATGAGAATCTTCAGGTACATCTCGTTGCGGCCGTCGCCGTCGAGGTCCATCCGCGGGCTGCGGTGCATGAGCACGATGCCGTTCTTGACGCTCATCTGGTAGTTCTCGACCATGCCGTCGATGGTGAGCAGGCAGGAGCAGACCCCCTTGAGCAGTTCCACACCGCCGATGTTCGGGAAGTTCTGGTTGAAGCCGCGCACCGCCTGGGTGTACGTCTCCTTGGTGCCCTCCGCGGTTGTCAGCGCGGCGATCCGACCCTCCAGCGCGATGTAGTCCGGGTCGCTCTGCGCCGAAACGCGGTCCTGCGCCGACCGCCACCGGAACACCTCGACGACCTTGACGGCCGAGCTGCCGTTGCGCCCACTGCGCAGCACCTCGATCGGGTAGTCACCGGCGTAGCCGTGCTCCCGCAGCAGTGACCACTTGGCCCGGACGCTGTTGACCAGTTCGTCGGCGACTGCTTGGTCCGCCTCGTAGGTCTCCAGTTGCACCAAGGACTCGTTTCGATAGACATTGACCGACATGTTGTTCTCCTCTGACATCGAGAGACCGCAACGGCGCACTCCGAATCCTGCCAACGCATTCCCGGCTGGGCTTACTCGTGGCTTGCTATACGCCAGATGGGCAACCCGCAACCCGAAAGTAGGCGGTCGGCCGGGGTGCCGCGGGAGCATGTGGAGTATGGACCTGGGCATCACGCTTCCGACCTCTGGACCGCACGCCTCCCCGGACGGGATCGTGCGGATGGCCCGCGGCGCCGAGGAACTCGGGTACGCGTCGGTGTGGACGTACGAGCGGCTGCTGTACCCGCTCGCCGACGTGCCGCAGCCCGGCGGTCCACCGCGCCCGCTGCCCGACCACTACCGGGTGACCTACGAACCGCTGGAGACGCTGGCGTACATCGCGGCCCATACCAGAAACGTCACGCTCGGAGTGAGCGTACTCGCCGCGCTGTTCCACGTGCCGGTCGTGCTGGCCCGCCGGCTGGCCACGCTCGACCGGTTCAGCGGCGGGCGCGTGGTGGCCGGCCTGGGCCAGGGCTGGATCCGGCAGGAGTTCACCGCGGCGAATGTCCCGCCGCGCCGGCGGGGCCGGGGTTTCGAGGAGTTCATCGCCGCCCTGCGCGCCGCCTGGGGCCCGGATCCGGTGTCGTTCTCCGGGTCCTTCTACAGGATCCCGCGGGGCGAGGTGGCACCCAAGCCCATGCGTACCAACGGAATCCCGATCCTTGTGGGCGGCTTCGCGCCCGCCGCGATCGAGCGCGCCGGACGGGTCGCCGACGGGTTCAACCCGATCGCGGTGTCGTACCGGGCGCTGGCCGGCATGGTGGAACGGTTCCGGGCGGCGGCGCGGCGGGCCGGTCGGGACCCGGCCGGCCTGCGCGTGGTCGTACGGGCGAACGTCCCCATGACCGGGGAGCCGCTCACCGGGGACCGGCCGTTCCTCGGCGGCTCGCCGGAGCAGATCGCCGAGGACCTGCGCCGCCTGGCCGAGCTGGACATCGACCACGTGATGTTCACCAACCTGGTCCAGCCGCCGCTGGACGACCAGTTGCGACTGCTGGACCGGTTGGCCGGTACGGCGGCGCGTACGCCTCACTGAGCCCGCAGCACGCTGTACGCGTACCTCGTCGTCTCGATGTCGGTCAGCTCCAGCCCGGCCTCGGCGCACAGCGACCGGAACTCCGGCTCGGTACGCTCCCGACCGCCCTCGCTGCCGACGAGCATGAGCAGATCCATGAGCTTGCCGGGGAACGGGGCGTTGCCGGGCGGGATGAGGAACTCCACGAGGAGAATCTGACCCCCGGGTGCCATGGCCCGGCGGCAGTTGGCCAGGATCCGCGCCGCCGTCACGTCGTCGAAGCCGTGCACGATGTTCTTCAGCACGTACCGGTCGCCGCGCGGCACGGATTCGGTGTAGTCGCCGGCGTTCACCGTGCAGCGGTCGGCCACACCGGCCCGGGTGAACACCTCCGCGCTGCCCTCCAGCGCGTGTGGTTGGTCGACGAGGACGCCGCGCAGCCCCGGGTGCGCCGCCAGCACC
>DATEJJ010000839.1:0-3042 GCA_035278125.1 Rugosimonospora sp. | reverse complement strand
CGCCTGCCAGGCCGCGACGAACCGCTCGCGCAGCGGGTGTGGGCCCCGGCCGCCGTCGAGCTCGGCCACCACGGCCAGCAGCGGCCGGTCGATCTCCCAACCGAAGCTGCGGGCGTACCCGACGGCAGCGGGCACGTCGGTGAGCCGCCCGGTGAGCAGGTCGCGCAGGAAGTCGGCGCGGTACTTGCTCTCGACCGCCGCCACGGCCAGCCGCTTGGTCACCGCGAGCGCGGCCACGGTGGCCGCCCGCTCCAGCACCTGCACGTCCGACCCGGTCAGCGGCGCGGCCGAGTACGCCACGATCTGCCCGTGCTCCACCCGCCCCGCCACGATCGGTACCACGGTCCGGGTGCTGCCCGCGCCGGTCGGGCCGCCGGCCCGCGCGGTACCGGTGCCGTCGGCGGTGGTGATCAGGACCCGGCCGCCCAGGATCCGGCTCAGCTCCGCCGCCAGGTCGTCCAGGCCGCCACCCTCCAGCACCACCGAGACCAGCGCCCGGTGCGCCTCCTCGGCCCGGTGAAGCGCCGCCGCCTGCCGGTTGAGCAGCTCGCCCAGCACCTCGTTGAGCACGTCGTCGAAGCCCACCCCGTCCGGGAACTCGATGATGGGGAAGCCGCGCCGGTCCGCCTCGGCCAGCATCGGCGCGGGCAGCGCGTCCAGGTACCGGTGCAGCTTGACCGCGATCGCGGCCAGCCCCCGCTGGTCCAGCTCGGCGACCAGGTCGACCAGCGCGTCCGGGTTGTGCCGCAGCGGGTACCCGGTGGTCAGCAGCAGCTCGTGCGGCTTGACCCAGGGCAGGATGTCCGGCACCTCCATCACGTTGAGCCGGCGCACGATCCGGCCCAGCCCGGCCGCCCCGGCGAGTACCCGGGCGCCGGCGAACGTCGAGACGCCGAGCACCTCGCTGACCCGCATGCCGGTGCTGGGAGATCCTGCCGAAGGGTCGGCCTGACCTTTGGCAACTGTCTCCATGCCGAGAGGGTAGTCCGGCTCCTACCGTCAAGCTGTGATCTCCCCGATCCCGGTGGCGGCGAGCGCGGCGCTGGCCCCGTTGCTCACTGGAGCGCCACGCGGGGTGGAGGTGATCGCGGTGACGCCGGCCGCGGTGTACCTGGCGACCGGCGACCCGTACGCCCCGGCGGTGTGCGTCTGCACCCCGGAGGCGGTACGGGTGCCCTGCGCGACGGTGCTGCCTTCGGGTAGGGGCGCCCACCTGTCGTCGATGGCGGTCGGCGACCGGGGCCGGCTGGGCGCCGCCCACCTCCTGCTGGGCTCCCTGCACCTCCGCCTCTCCCGCTGGTTCCGCCCCTCCCGCCCCCACCGCGTCGCGGTGTCCCTCGTGGACCTGGGATCGCTCTCCGACCCGGGGGTGGGAAACCGATCCGAGGTCCAGGAGTTGATCGGGTGGGGACCGGGGATGACGCCGGTGGGGGATGACGTGGTGGCGGGGATGCTGGTGACGTGGGCGGTGGTGGCGCCGGAGCGGGCCGCACGGCTGGCGGGGGAGGTGGGCGCGGTGGCGCACCGGACGACGGCGGTGTCGGCGGCGCTGCTGCGGCACGCCGGGCGGGGGGAGTGCGTCCCGCAGCTGACCGCGCTGCTGCATAGCGAGCCGGGTGCGCTGGCCGCGCTGCTGCGGGTGGGGCACACGTCGGGAACGGGACTGGCCTGGGGAGTCCGGATGGCGCTGATCGGATGAAACGGCACCTGGAGGTGCGTCGGGGCAGCTACCGGGACTCCGTGCGGCTGATGCAGATCAGCCAGGCCGTGCAGCGGGTACCGGGGGTGACCGGGGCGCTGGTCGCCATGGCCACCGAGCTGAACCTGGACCTAGCCGCCGGTATGGGCTTCACCCGGCCCGGCGACGCCACCCCCAACGACATGATGGTGGCGCTGGCCGCGGACGGGGACGCCGCACTGGACGAGGCGCTCGCCCGCCTGGCCACCGAACTGGCGACCACCGGCCCGGCACCGGCGGGTACCGGCCCGGCCGAGGTGCCGCCCCGGACCGTCGGCTCGGCGGTACGGCGTACCGGGGCGGGTGTGGTGGTGGTGTCCACGCCGGGCCGGTACGCGTTCCTCGACGCCATGGACGCGCTGGACGCGGGCGCCTCGGTGCTCGTCTTCTCCGACAACGTACCGGTGGCGCAGGAGATCGCGCTCAAGGACGCGGGTACCGCGCGCGGGCTGCTGGTGATGGGGCCGGACTGCGGTACCGCCGTGCTCGGCGGCGTCGGGCTCGGCTTCGCGAACCTGGTACGCCCCGGGCCGGTCGGGCTGGTTGCCGCCTCCGGTACCGGCGCCCAGCAGGTGATGTGCCTGCTCGACGCGGCCGGCGTGGGCATCTCGCACTGCCTGGGCGTGGGCGGGCGGGACCTGTCCGCCGCCGTGGCCGGCCGCTCCACGCTCGCCGCCCTGGACGCGCTGGACGCCGACCCGGCCACCGGGCTGATCCTGGTCGTCGCGAAGCCACCCGACCCGGCCGTGGCGCGGGCGGTCCGGGACCGTGCCGCCGCGCTGCGCACCCCCGTGCTGTTCGGCCTGCTCGGTGCCGGCCAGCCGGACCTGACGTCCACAGTGGAGCAGGTGCTGTCCGCCCTCGGCACAGCGGTGCCGGACTGGCCACAGTGGACCGCCCCGGCCGTGCCGCGCCAGGGCGCGATCCGGGGGCTCTACTGTGGAGGGTCGCTCTGCGACGAGGCGATGGCGATCGCGAGCGGCGCGCTCGGGCCGGTGTACTCCAACATCCCGTTGCGTCCAGAGTGGAGGGTCGGCGCGACGGAGCCCTCCCGCGCGCACGTGATGATCGACTTCGGGGACGACGAGCTGACGCTGGGCCGGCCACACCCGATGATCGACGGTACGCTGCGCCGGGAGCGCCTGGCCGCCGAGGCCGCCGACCCGTCCTGCGCGGCCATCCTGCTCGACGTGGTGCTCGGGTACGGCGCGGATCCCGACCCGGCCGCCACCCTCGCCCCGGCCGTCGCCGCCGCCCGGGAGCGCGGCCCGGCCGTGGCGCGGGCGGTCCGGGACCGTGCCGCC
>DATEJJ010000838.1:0-6593 GCA_035278125.1 Rugosimonospora sp. | reverse complement strand
CAGCGGCCCGTACGACGTGTCCGAGGCTCCCGCCGGGGTGACCCGGATCGACCTCGGCAGCCTCCAGATCCCGGCGGTGGACGGGGTGGAGGTGCGGGTACAGGCCAGCCAGGACGGCGCGGTCCAGCAGGTGGTGCTGGTACACGGGGACAGCGCGCTGCAGCTGGGCGTGTTCGCCGCGCCGCGCAGCGCCGGCATCTGGGACGAGGTACGCGCGGAGATCCGCGAGTCGCTGGCCGCCGCCCAGTCGGTGGAGGAGCTGGACGGCGCGTACGGTCCCGAGCTGCGGGCCCGGGTACGCACCCCGGACGGGCCGGTGGACCTGCGCTTCGTCGGGGTGGACGGTCCACGCTGGATGGTGCAGGCGCTGTTCCAGGGCCGGGTGGCCACCGATCCGGACGCCGCGCCGCCGCTGGTCGAGTGCCTGGCCGGGCTGGTGGTCGACCGGGGCCGGGAGGCGATGCCGGTCCGCGAGGCGCTGCCGCTGCGGCTGCCCCGGGACGTCGCCGAACAGGCCACGCGGCAGGGCGAGGAGGCCGCAGCAGCCGAGGCAGGTGCACCGGAGGCGGCCGCCGGGCCGGGCGTGAACGGGCGGCCGGCTGCCGGCGGTACCCCCGGATCTGCCGGACCCAGCCGCGGACCGAGACCCAAGCCCTCGCCCCGCCCACCGCGGCCCGCCTGAACCGTTGGCCGGGCACACAGGTTGCCCCGGGGGACTCACGGATTCTCCGGTCCTCGACGTACGCTTACCGGCAGGCCGCCCGACCAACGGGCGCCTGCCGAGGAGTGTGACGCCCAGGTCATGGCGACCGTCGACCGACCTTCGCCGGTCCGGAGGTTCCTCCGCCGGCTGGTGGCCACCGAGGCGGAGCTCGATGCCGAGGAGCTCCAGCGCGAGGCGGCACAGTCCGGCTGCACGCCCGCGTGTGACGTCAAGCGCGGGGAGCAGGTCACGGTCAGCGGCCGGCTGCGCACCGTGGTCTACACGCCCCGGACCAACCTGCCCACGCTGGAGGCCGACCTGTGGGACGGCAGCGACGTGGTGACCCTGGTCTGGTTGGGGCGGCGGCACATCGCCGGCATCGAGCCCGGGCGCCAGCTGACGGCGCGCGGCCGGATCGCGACACGGGACGACCGCAAGGTCATTTACAACCCGTACTACCAGCTGGAGGCGCCACGGTGAGGAGCGTATGACCGCCGACGAGCAGGCCCGCGCCACGGCCGACGAGGAGCTGCTGGCGGAGTTGACGGAGCAGGTGCCCGCGGAGGAAGAGCCGACGCTCACTTTCACCGAACAGTTGGCCGACCAGCTCGGCGGGGTACGCGGGATCGTGGAGTCCGGCGCGCCGGTCATGGTCTTCGTCATCGCCAACATCATCTGGACGCTCAAGCCCGCCCTGATCATCTCGGTGGCCTCGGCGGTGGCGCTGGCCGGCTGGCGGCTGGCCCGCAAGGAGTCCATCCGGCACGCGATCAACGGCCTGTTCGGCATCGCGCTCGGCGCGATCATCGCGTGGAAGACCGGCAGCGCGAAGAACTTCTACCTGCCCGGCATCCTGCTCAGCCTGGCGTACGGGCTGGCCATGCTGGCCTCGGTGGCGCTGCGCATGCCGCTGGTGGGCTGGATCTGGTCGGTACTCGTGGCCAAGGGCAGCACCGAGTGGCGGGCGAATCCCCGGCTGGTCCGACTGTTCAGCTGGCTGACCGTACTGTGGGCGGTGACGTACCTGGTCAAGACGCTGATCCAGGCGATCATCTTCCACAACACGCCGGACAAGGATCCGGGTACCGCGCTGGGCATCGCGAAGCTGGCCCTCGGGTACCCGCCGTACGCGCTGCTGCTCGGGGTGACCATCTGGGCGGTCCGCCGCCACGCCGCCGCTACCGCGACCGCCGAGCCGGAGTCAGCTACCTAGGATCGCCCAGGATCACCGCCCGGACGCTGTCCTCGACCTCGGCGGTACACACGAAGACCAGCTCGTCGCCCGCCTCCAGCGGGTCGTCCGGGCTGGGTACCAGCACCCGCTTGCCGCGCAGCACCGCGACCAGCGCCGCGTCGTGGGGCAGCGGCACGTCCCGGACCGGCCGGCCCACGTAGGGCGCGGTCTCCGGCAGCGTGATCTCCACCAGGTTCGACTCGCTGCGCCGGAACGTCATCAGGCGGACCAGGTCGCCGACGCTGACCGCCTCCTCCACCAGCGCCGCCATCAGCCGCGGCGTGCTGACCGACACGTCCACGCCCCACTGCTCGGTGAACAGCCACTCGTTCTCCGCCCGGTTGATCCGGGCCACCACCCGGGCCACCGCGAACTCCGTCTTGGCCAGCAGCGACACCACCAGGTTGACCTTGTCGTCCCCGGTCGCGGCCACCACCACGTCGCAGCGGTTCAGCTCCGCCTCCTGCAGGCTGGCCAGCTCGCAGGCGTCGGCAAGGACCCACTCCGCGTCCGGTACCCGCTCCGGGCGCAGGCGCTCGGTGGCCCGCTCGATGAGCATCACCTCGTGGCCGTTCTCGATGAGCTCCTGCGCGATGGAGCGGCCGACGTTCCCCGCGCCGGCGATCGCGACCCGCATCTCTAGTGCCCTCCCTCGGGCGGCGCGCCGGTGACCTTCGTCACCGAGCTGATCATGTCGTCGGTGACGAGCACGTAGACCTGGTCGCCGTCCTGGAGCACGGTCGACGCGGTGGGCAGGGTACCCAGGCCGAACCGCATCAGGTACGCCACCCGGGCGCCGCAGGCTTCCTCCAGCGCGCGTACCGGCCGGCTGATCCAGCCCTGGTGCAGCGGCGCCTCCACGATGGACACCGTGCTGGTCGGGTCCCGCCAGATCTCGACGTTGCCCTCGGGGACCAGGTGGCGCAGCATCCGGTCGGCGGTCCACCGGACGGTCGCCACGGTCGGGATACCCAGCCGCTCGTACACCTCGGCGCGCTTCGGGTCGTAGATGCGGGCCACCACGCGCTGCACGCCGAAGGTCTCGCGGGCCAGCCGGGCGGAGATGATGTTGGAGTTGTCGCCGGAGGAGACGGCCGCGAACGAGTCCGCCCGCTCGATGCCGGCGGTGACCAGCACCTCCCGGTCGAAGCCCACGCCGGTCACGGTCAGCCCGGTGAACTCCGCGCCCAGCCGGCGGAACGCCTCCGAGTCGGAGTCGATCACCGCCACGGAGTGCCCGCGCGCCTCGAGGCTGTGCGCCAGCGTGGAGCCGACCCGGCCACAGCCCATGATCACCACATGCACTGTCTCGGTTCTCCTCCGTCCGCGTGCCACCAGGTATGCAAGAGCCTGCCATGCCCGTGCCAGCCTGCGGCGACGGGGGCGCGAGCCCGGACGGCGCGCCTGGCGTGGCGCCCGTACCCTTACCTTCTGTGGCCAGCCCCACCTCGCTCGTCAAGCGCCTGCTCATCGGTCGACCGTTCCGGTCCGACCGGATGCACCACACGCTGCTCCCCAAGCGCATCGCGCTGCCGGTCTTCGCGTCCGACGCGCTCTCCTCGGTGGCGTACGCGCCCGACGAGATCCTGCTGACCCTGTCCCTGGGCGGTGCCACCTACTACGCGTTCTCGCCGTGGATCGCCCTGGCCGTGGTCGCCGTCATGCTCGTGGTGGTCGCCAGCTACCGGCAGAACGTGCACGCGTACCCGTCCGGCGGCGGCGACTACGAGGTGGCCACGGTCAACCTCGGCCCGCGGTTCGGGCTGGTGGTGGCGAGCGCGCTGATGGTCGACTACGTGCTGACCGTGGCCGTGTCCGTCTCCTCGGGGGTGGAGAACCTGGGCTCGGCGTGGCCGTTCGCGGCGCAGCACAAGGTGGCCGTCGCCGTGGTCGTGGTGATCGTGCTGACCGCGGTCAACCTGCGCGGCATCCGGGAGGCGGGGACCGCGTTCGCCATCCCGACGTACGCCTTCATGGGGTCGATCCTGCTCATGATCGCCTGGGGCCTGTTCCGCATCTTCGTGATGGGCGACCCGATCCGGGCGGAGAGCGCCGGCCTGCACATCAAGGCGACCGAGACCTTCGCCGGCTTCGGCTTCGCATTTCTCATGGCCCGGACCTTCTCCTCCGGCTGTGCCGCGCTCACCGGCGTGGAGGCCATCTCCAACGGGGTACCGGCGTTCCGGCCGCCGAAGAGCCGCAACGCGGCCACCACCCTGCTGATGCTCGGGCTGATCGCGATCACCATGCTGCTCGGCATCGTCACCCTGTCCCGGCTGACCCACCTGCAGTACACCAGCTCGCCCGCGGAGATCCTCAACGCTCCCGCCGGGTACACCCAGAAGACCGTCACCGCCCAGCTGGCCCGCGCCGTGTTCGGCGGCTTCACCCCGGCGTTCATCATCGTGATCGCGACCACCGCGCTGATCCTGGTGCTGGCCGCGAACACCGCGTTCAACGGCTTCCCGGTGCTCGGCTCGATCCTCGCCCAGGACCGGTACCTGCCCCGCCAGCTGCACACCCGCGGCGACCGGCTGGCGTTCAGCAACGGCATCCTGTTCCTGGCCGCGTTCGCGGTGGTGCTGATCGTCGCGTTCCGGGCCACCCCGACCCGGCTGATCCAGCTGTACATCGTCGGCGTGTTCGTCTCGTTCACGCTCTCCCAGAGCGGCATGCTGCGGCACTGGAACCGGCTGCTGCGTACCGAGCGTGACCCGGTGGTCCGGCGCCGCATGGTCCGCTCCCGCACCATCAACGGCATCGGCCTGGCCATGACCGGCTTCGTGCTGGTGATCGTGGTGGTCACCAAGTTCGTGGCCGGCGCGTGGATCTCGATCGCCGCGATGGCCGTGATCTACATGACCATGCTGGGCATCCGCCGCCACTACGACAGCGTCGCCCGGGAGCTGGCGCCGACCGACGAACGGCACGTGCTGCCCGCCCGCAACCACGCCATCGTCCTGGTCAGCAAGCTGCACCTGCCGACCATGCGGGCGCTGGCGTACGCGCAGGGCACCCGCCCGGACACCCTCACCGCGGTCACCGTGAACGTGGACGACGCGGACACCCGGGCGCTGCAGGCCGACTGGGAGGCGCGCGGCATCCCGGTGCCGCTGACCGTGGTCGACTCGCCCTACCGCGAGGTCACCCGGCCGATCATCGACTTCGTCCAGTCGGTGCGCCGGGGCTCGCCGCGCGACGTGGTCACGGTCTTCATCCCGGAGTACGTGGTCGGCAAGTGGTGGGAGCACCTGCTGCACAACCAGAGCGCGTTGCGGCTCAAGACGCGACTGCTGTTCGAGCCCGGGGTGATGGTCACCAGCGTGCCGTGGCAGCTGGCCTCCACCGCCAACAAGGACCTGTCCCGCCTGGACGCCGGCTTCACCCGGGTCACCGCGCGCGGCCCCCGCGCCGGCAGCGCCGACCACGGCGCCGCCCCGGCCTCCGCGTCGCCCTCGGACGAGGAACTGGCCCGGCATTGACTCCGCCAGCCGGTGTCGGGGAGCGGCTGGCGGTGACGGTCGGTCCGGTCGCGCACGGCGGCCACTGGGTGGCGCGCGCCGACGACGGCCGCGTCGTCTTCGTGCGGCACGCGCTGACCGGGGAGCGGGTGCTCGCCGAGGTGACCGAGGAGCACCCCGGCTACCTCCGCGCCGACACGGTCGAGCTGCTGTCCGCGCCGGCCGAGGCCCGGGTGACGCCGCCGTGCCGCTTCGCGCGTTTCCGCGGAGAGCTTGCGGGTCCGCACCGGGAGCCCTGCGGCGGCTGTGACTTCCAGCACGTGGCGCCGGAACACCAGCTGGCATTGAAGGCCGCTGTTGTCCGCGAGCAGCTTGCGCGCCTCGCCGGCATTCACGATCTGGGGGTACGCGTGGAGCCGCTCCCCGGCGGTCCGCTCGGCTGGCGCTCCCGCGTCCGGTACGCCGTGGACGCCACCGGACGGGCCGGGCTGCTCGCGCACCGTACGCACCAGGTGGTACCCGTCGACCGGTGCCTGATCGCCCACCCGGCGGTACAGGAGGCGGACGTCACCGCCCGGCTGTGGCCCGACGACGACGAGGTGTCCGTGGTCGCCTCCACCGGCGGCGACGTGACCCGGTCCGGCGACTTCGTCCGCGAACGCGCCGCGGGTCGCGTGTGGACGATCCCGGCCGGTGTCTTCTGGCAGGTGCACCCGGCCGCCCCCGACGCGTTCGTCGACGCCGTGCTCGACCTGCTCGACCCGCGCCCCACCGACCGCGCCTGGGACCTGTACGGGGGCGTCGGCCTGTTCGCCGCCGCCCTGTCCCCCCGGGTGTCCTCGGTCACCCTGGTCGAGTCGGACCCGGTGGCGGTACGCGCCGCCGGTACCTGCCTCGCCGACCTGTCCAACGTCCACATTGTACGGTCCACAGTGGAGCGTTTCCGCGCGGCGGAGCCCGTGGACGTGGTGGTGCTCGACCCGCCCCGCTCGGGCGCGGGCGCCCGGGTGGTACGCGCGATCGCGGCGGCGGGTCCCCGTGCGGTGACGTATGTGGCGTGCGACCCGGCGGCCTTCGCCCGGGACGTGGGTACGCTGCGCGGGCTTGGCTGGCGGCTGGCCGCACTGCGCTGCTTCGACGCCTTCCCCATGACCCACCACGTCGAATCCATCGGCCTCCTGCTTCCACCGGAAGC
>DATEJJ010000837.1:0-6754 GCA_035278125.1 Rugosimonospora sp. | reverse complement strand
AGCGCCGCGCGCAGGTTGGGCCGCTCGCGCCCCACCCACGCGAAGCACTCGGCCTGGCGCGGCCCGAACCAGTCCCGCTCGGCGCGCTCGGCCAGGCGCAGGCAGCGGTCCGCGAGGGCCCGGCCCAGGCGGGACTCCTCGCCGGCCTCGCGCAACCGGTCCAGGCCGTACCGGCGCAGCGTCTCCAGCAGCCGGTACCCGGTCCGCCCCGCGCTCTCCTCGCGCAGCACGACCGACTTGCCCACCAGGCTGTCCAGGATCCCGGCGACGTCCGCCGCGTCCAGCCCGCCACCCGAGCCCACCTCGACCGCCGCGGCCAGGTCGAACGGGCCGGCGAACACCGACAGCCGCGCCCACAGCACCCGCTCCGCCGGCAGGCACAGGTCGTAGCTCCAGTCCAGCGACGCGCGCAGGGTGCGCTGGTGCGGCAGCTCCGCGCGCGGGCCCCGGGTGAGCAGGCGCAGCGGGTCGGCCAGCCGCTCGCGCAACTGCGCCACCGACAGCGCGCGCAGCCGCGCCGCGGCCAGCTCGATGGCCAGCGGTATCCCGTCCAGCCGGCGGCACAGGTCGAGCACCTGGTCGCGGTTCTCGTCCGACACGGTGAAGGAGGGCACGGCCGCCGCGGCCCGCTGCGCGAACAGCGTGGTCGCCGCCAGGTCACTGCCCGCCCGCTCCGGTACCGGCAACGGCCCGAGCCGCAGCACCTGCTCCCCGCAGACGCGGAGCGCCTCCCGGCTGGTCGCGAGTATCTGCACCCGCGGTACCTCCGCGAGCAGCGTGCGGGCCAGGTCCGCACAGGCCCGTACCAGGTGCTCGCAGTTGTCCAGCACCAGCAGCAGGTGCGCGTCCCGCAGCGCCTCGGCCAGCCGTACCACCGGATCGTCCCGCTGGTTGTCCGGAATCCCCAGCGTGTACGCCACGGTGTGCGGCAGCAGCGCCGGATCGCGCAGGTGTGCCACCTCGATCAGCCAGGCCCCGCCGGCGAACTCCGGCCCCCGCCGCGCCGCCGCGTGCAGCGCCAGCCGGGTCTTGCCCACGCCCGCCACGCCGGTCACCGTCACCAGCCGCCCCGAGGCGAGCAGGCGCGAGAGGGCCCGTACCTCGTCGAGCCGATCGACGAAGCTGGTCAGCTCGACCGGAAGGTTACCGACCGCGGGTCAGCCCTGGCTGGACAGTAGTGACGCGATGATGCCCTGCAACTGCTGGCGGATCCGGTCGTGCAGCGCCACCTGCGCCGCCTGCCACCGCGGGTCCACGCCCTCCATGAGGGCCACGCTACGCGACCGCGCCGACCGCTGCGCCGACCAGGACAGCCACTGGTAGTTGAGCGGCGCGCGGATCACCGCGTACATGTTCTGCGCGGTCAGCCCGGTGAAGCCGGGCATGTTCACGATCTCGGCGAGCGGGACGATGCGGCTCGGCGACGCCGCCGGCCCACCCGTGGCGCTCCGCCCGTACGTGCGCCCCGAGCCGGCGGGGTAGGCGGGATCGGGGGCACCCGGCTCCGGCTTCGGCTGGCCCTTCAGCACCAGGGTGCCCGCCGGACCCGGGTGGTACTCGCGGAGCACGTCGTAGAGCGGGCGTACCGCCGGCAGCTTCGCCCTGGCCGCCTCGATCGCGGCGCGCACGTCCGCCGGTACCGGCGCCAGGTCCATCGCCGTCGCGTCGGTATCCGCGAGTGCCGCCATCGCCTCCACGCACGCCTGTGCCCGCGCCAGTACCGCCGCCTTCTGCACGTTCAGCGCGGCGGCCTCGGCGTTGAAGGCGTCCAGCGCGGCGGCCTGGTCCGGCAGCTTGAACTGGTGCGGCGTCGCGTTGTGCGCGGCGATCCGGGCCTGCAGCGCCCTGGTCGCCGCGACCTGATCCGCGCACAGGTCGCCCGGTGCGGCGGACGCGGGCGCGGTCGGTACGGCCGCGAACCCGCACAGCAGGAGGGCGGCCAGCAACACCTTGACGCGTGTACCGGTCACCGGCTTTCCTCTCGTGACCACCCGCACGGCGGTGCTACCCTGTTGATCAATATCATACCCGAACCCGGGCAGTGTGTCCTTTGTGGAGGGTAGTGGATGGCACGGCGGCGCCGCTGGATCGCGGCCGGTCTCGTGCTGCTCATCGCGGTGAGCATCGCGGTCGCCGTGCTGGTCGCGCGGGGACGCACGGACACGGCGCGTATCCGCGCGCTGGCGCGGGACTTCACCGTGGCGGTGGACCGGGAGGATCAGGCGAAGATCGTCAGCCTGCTGTGCGCGGCCGAGGCCGGCGCTGTCACCGGGGACGACGGCTACGATCCGGCGCATACCGGCGGCGCGCCGGCGGCGGACGGGTCGCTACGGATCACGGTCACCGGCATCCGCGTCACCGGCGACACGGCGACCGCGCGCGTCAGCCGCGGGTCGCGGGCGCCGGTGACGCTGAACTTCCGCCGGGAGGCGGGCGGCTGGCGCGTCTGCGCGCCCACCGTCCACTGAGGACAGCGGTGCGCTAGTACGCGCGGGGCCAGAGGGCGAACGGGTTGTCGATGTCCTCCAGCACCGGCGCCAGTTCCGGGCAGTGCCGGCGCAGCACCGAACCCATCGTGTTCTCCGTGATCCAGCGCATGCCCTCCGGCGTGTACACCTCCTCGGTGAAGTCCGTGGTGAAGAAGCGGTCGCTGTTGAGGCGGCGCGAGGCCATCAGGATGAAGATGCGGAACGCCGTGTCGCTGAAGGCGAAGCCGTCCGGCCGGTCCTCGGCGTACATGCCGGGGATGAGGTCCAGGCTGTCGATGTCGCCGCCGTACACCTCGCTCAGCTCGGCGGCCCACGCCTCGTTGCTGGTGACCTCCTCGAAACTGGCCGGTACCGGCAGGTGCAGCAGCCGCCGGAAGGCCGTGTACCGGGGGACGCCGAGTTCCCGGCAGCGCAGGATGTCGGTGGCCGCCAGGTCCATCAGCGCACCGTTGTCCGGGCGCCGGAAGGTCTGCAGGTACCGCGGGAAGTTGTGCAGCGTGACCAGGCCGGGGTTCATCGTGCCGAACGTGTAGATCAGGTCGGTGAGCCGGTTGTCCCGCAGGATGTCCAGCGCGGCGGGACCGGTGAGCCGGTCGAACTCCATCGGGCCGAGGGTGGGCGCGTCGGAGCGGGCGGAGCGGAACTCGAACCGGTCCGGCAGCAGCGGGTGCATCCGGTACACGGCGACGAACTCCTCGGTGAGCGCGAACGGCACGCCGAAGTCGTCGGTCCCGGAGCCGGGGATGCCGGAGATGACCTCGCTGCCGCTGATCCGGCCGAACGCGTCGTGCAGCCGCCGGCCGGCCACGCCCCACCAGTTGGCGTGCAGGGCGGCGACCGCGGTCGGGTGGCCGGTGACGGCGGGCGTCCACTCGACCGTGTGGATCTTGGCGAGCAGCGCCGCGGTCACCAGCCGGGCGCGCTGGAACAGGGTCTCGTCGTCGTAGCCGGGGTGCGCGGCGGCGAGCATGTCGCAGACGCTGTTGTGCTCCAGCGCGAACAGGGACTGCAGCATGCCGAGGCCGAGCCAGAATCCGGGCGTCCGCGCGGGGTTGCGGTCGGGATCATCGGGTACCGGCGGCATCCCGTCCACGAGCCGCAGCCGGCCCCCCTCGTGGCTGCGCAGGAAGTGCTGCTCGTCGAGGTCGTTGCCGTACAGCTGGGAACCGTCCCACCAGTGGGTCAGCGTGTTGATGTGGGTGGGCGGCTGCTCCGAGCCGGGCGGCGTGGTGGGGTCGTCGGGGGTACGCATGACCACGACGGGCGGGGTGGGCCAGTCGTCGTCGGGTACCGGCGGCAGCACCCACGGGTTGTCCCTGGGGCTGGTGCCGTGCCGGAACCAGTCGTGGATCATGAACTGGATCCACGCGGCGATCAGCGCGTTGCCGGCGCTGGCCGGGATGAGCTCGTCGCGGGTCATCAGCCGCCGGCTGATCTCGCGCGGGTTGGGGTGGAGCATCCGCTCCCGGTCGGGCCAGGTCTCCGGCAGCGGCACGTTGCGGCCGAAGCGGGTACCGGCCATGCCCATCTCGGGGTGGTCGAGGTCGTTCCAGCTGCCGTCGGGGGCGCGCTCGGTGAGAAACTTCCGGTCATACGGCAGCGGCCGCACCGGGTTCACGGCGGGCAGGCCGGAGGTGTCGTACAGGTTCTTCTCGCGCAGGGTGTCGCGGATGCCGATGAGGTCGAGCAGCCCGAGCGGCTTGGGCAGGTGGTACCAGCCGACGGCGTGGTCGATGCGCTCGGCGACGGCGTCGTACGCCCGCTCGAACAGGCTGGGGTCCTGCTTGGAGTCGGTCATACCAGTGCTCCCTTCATCTCGTCGAGGCGGGCGGGCAGGGTGCTCCACTCGTCCGCGATGCTGGCGGCGAGCACCCGCCCGGCGACGTACTGGCCCAGGGCGTGGTACGCGTCGAACTGCTCGTGGTCGAACCACTGGTCGCTGGTCGGGTCGTTGGGGAACTGCGCGTGCTGCCGCGCGTACGCGAGCACCTCCCACGGGGTGTCCGCGGTGAGCACGGCCTTGCCCAGGTACAGCCGGCCGGAGGCGGGGGCCCGCTCGGGGCGGCTCTCGGGGTAGTGGATGGTCCCGGTGAGCACGCAACTGCGCGCCAGCCGGGAGGGCGGGAGGATCCCGTCCGGAGTCGCGTCAGGCAGGCCGGGCTCGACGTCGGTGGTCGGGGTGTCGAACACGATCCGCGCGCCCAGCTCCTCGTGGGCCAGGGCGATGGCGGCACCGAGCGCACCGGCCTCCAGGCTGCTGCCGCCGCTGGCGTCGAAGCAGTACGCCACCCGCGGGAAGTGGCGCAGCAGTTCGATCAGCCCGAGGTTGTCGTAGTGGCCGCCGTCGGTGGCCAGCAGCAGCCGGCCGTCGGACGGGTACATCGCGAAAACTTCACGGATGAGGTGCTGCAGCCGGCGCCATCCGGGCGGGCGGGGCAGGTACCAGCGGTGCGCGACGGGCTCGCGGTAGTGGTACAGGAAGGCGGGGTTGGGCAGCCAGGTACCCAGCCGGGCGTTGGTCATCGCGAACAGCACCGAGTACGGCTTGCTGCTGGCGCCCATCGCGGAGGCGAACGCGGCGCCGGAGATGGCCATGGCCGCCTGCAGGGTCAGGTCGTCCCGGATCGGCGGGCCGACCACCTGCTGCGCGGCGCGCGGGGTCACCCAGCCCAGCCGCGGGCCGCCGATCCAGTCGCCGGAGAGGCTGTACGGCAGCGCGTGCCGGCCGGGTGGCGTGGTCGAGCCCTTGACGTTGGCCGAGGCGAGCAGGATCACCTGCGGGAAGCCCGGCACCCGCGAGCAGTACGCGTCGAGGTCGGTGTGCTCGGCGTCGAACGCGTACGCGGTCGCACCCGTCGGGGAGCGCTTCACCGCGAACGCGGTCATCAGCCGCTCCTTGTAGAACGGGTGCAGGCTCCACCGGGTCTGGTCGATCAGCACGGCCAGCACCAGGAAGATGAGGGCCGCCACCCAGAACCAGTACTGCGGCAGCAGCCCGCGCCAGTTGTCCCCGGGGCGCGCGTGCGCGGTGGCGCTGTCGAAGACGATCCGCGCGAACACGTAGACGTGGGTGATGACGAGCACCAGCACGGCGAGGTACACGAGCAGCAGGTGCGCCACCCGCGCGGGCAGGTACCGCAGCAGGGACGAGGCGGTCCGGCGTACCCGCAGGAAGATGCCGGCGAGGCTGGCCAGGTACGCGGTGGACAGCACGCCGGCGCCGGTGGTGGCGGCGGAGGCGAGCCGGTTGCCGGGCGACAGGCTCCACCCGTGGTACCGGTGGTTGACCTGCGAGCTGAGCCAGACCAGCGCCGGCAGCGCGACCACCACGACGAGCATCAGCAGCCCCACCCAGGCCAGCGGCCCGGCGGCGCGCTTGAGCCGCAGCAGCCGGCGGCGCGGCCGGGCGCCCTCCCGCATGTTCTCGCCGGTCACGCCGACGATCCAGACCACGACCGCGACGGTGAACGTACCGCCGATGGCGTACCACAGGCCGTTCGAGCCCCGGGCCGGGTCGCGCAGCAGCTGCGACAGCACGGGCACGAGGGCGTACGCGCGCCCGACGGCCAGGCCCAGCAGCATCGAGGTGGTGAGCAGGATGAGCTGCACCACGAGCAGGCCGCGCAGCACCACGCCGAGCGCGGCGAGCCACTCCCGCGGCCCGTCGGCGAGGTACCGCGAGTTGTTGCGCACGTGGTGGAACTCGGGCGAGCCGTCGGCGAACACGTTGGTCGGCTGGACCATGCCGGCCGCCGGGTACCGGCCGAAGGCGAGGCGCATCGCGCCGGCCGCGTACCCGCCGCCGGACACGCCGACGAGGTACCGGGACTTGCCCAGCTCGCCCGCCCGCTGCAGCTTCTGCAGAGCGCCCAGGCTGAACGTGGCGGACCGGATGCCGCCGCCGGACACGCAGATCCCGGTCGCGCCGACCTCGCGCCCCGGGGGCAGCTGGCTGTTCGCCGCCCAGCTGCGCTGACCCAGCTTGCCGCCGGTACCGGTGCCGGCGGGCAGCACGTCGTCCGGCTTGAGGGTGATGTCCCGCAGCAGCCCCCAGCGGCCGGGCTGCCACGCGTACGCGACGAACAGCCGCCAGCCGGCGGTCACCACGGCTATCCCGGCCACCGGAGCGGACAGGGCCAGGGTCAGCACGGTCCCGAACGCGAGCGCCTGTACGGCGTCGGCCAGCGGCTGGTCGCCGGGCCAGCCGGTGGCGCGGAGCAGGGCGGTGGCGACGGTACCGGCCACGGCACCGGCGGCGGCCACGG
>DATEJJ010000836.1:0-21518 GCA_035278125.1 Rugosimonospora sp. | reverse complement strand
ACGGTCACGTGAATCCGGTTGTCCCGATCGCGCGTCACCTGACCCGGCACGGGCACGAGGTGCGCTGGTACACCGGGCAGGTCTATCACGGCAAGGTGGCCGCCACGGGCGCAGCGCCCGAGCCCATGCGGACCGCCTATGCCAACGAATTTGACCGGTTCGTGACGTCGTAGTCCACGGCCCCAGAGACCGGACGAGAAAGTTTTGGCCCAGTTTGATTCACGCACTGACGAACCATCCCCGTTCGCGTTGCGCTCGATGCCACCCGGTCAGTTCGCCGATCAGGGACCCCCGAAACGAGGTGAGGATCAACCATGGAGCAAACCACCATCGCACCTAGTCCATCCGGCGTACTCAAGGAACGCACACGACAGGGCACAGCGACCATGGTCGCCGTCGTCGTGTTCAACACGGTCATCTACCAGTTCTGCGCGACAATGCCGACGGTCGCGACTCCTGACATCATGACGAGGCTGCACACGACCGGCGCCATGGTCGGACTAACCCAGGGGCTGTTCTTTCTGGTCAGCGGCGTAGTTGCGGTCACCGTGATGGCTTACAGTGACCACGCGAGACGACGCCGGCTGATGCTGTGGTGCCTGGGCGTGACCGTCGCCGGCCTCCTGCTGGCGGTGCTGGCGTCGAACATCTACCTGCTGATGCTTGCGCGTGTCCTGCAAGCGGCCTCGGGTGCGGGATACCCCTTGGCCCTCAGCATCTTCAGGCGGCACCTGTCGCCGCGGCGGTTCGGGCGGGCCACCGGCGCGCTAACCGGGCTCTTCGGTGGCATTGTCGGTGTCGACGACTTGCTTGCCGGCAGCCTTACCGACAGGTACGGGTTCCGGGCGATATTCGTGTTCATCATGGTCTGCGCCGTGATCGCCATCATCGGCGTCGCGCGCGGTGTGCCAGAGACCTTCGGTAGTGTCTCCGGGCGCATGGACTGGTGGGGAGCGGCGCTGTTGTGCTTGGGGCTCGTCTTCATCGAGATGGGGCTCGGAGCCGTCAAGGACGCTCCCGTGGTGGCCGTTGTCGTCGCCGCGGTCGGGCTTTTGACACTCGCCGTCTTCACGCTGATGGAGCGGCGGAGGGAGAACCCGCTGGTTCCCGTGGCGGTGCTGCGTTCCCGACAGATGTGGCCGTTGCTGATGACGACCGTGCTCATCATGATGTCCTATGTCAGCGTCACGACCTTCACGATTCCCGTGCTCGCCCAGAATCCGACTGTCGGATTCGGATACTCCGCACGGACCGCGGCGCTGCTCTTCATCATGCCGGCGTGCGCCGCCACCATTCTCGCGGCGCCGCTGATGGGCCGGCTCGCTCCACGACTAGGATGGCGGCGCATGTTGCGCCTGGGCGTCGCGTGTATGGTGCCTTTGCAGATCACGCTGGCGTTGAATGTCCAGGCACGGTGGTTGGTCATGGCGATGGTGCCCGTGCTCGCCATCTTCGCCGCCGGTATGGCACTGACGGCTGTCAACGGCTTGAGTGTGATTCTCTCCGAAAAGCATCATCCTGGCCTGCTAGCCGGAGTCAACACGGTGTGCTACGGCATCGGAGGCTCGGTCGGCATCACGGTCGCGAGCCTGATCGCCACGTCCGGCGGCCAGCTAACCAGTCGAGCGATCAGCAACTCGCTGTGGACGTCGGCTCTGTTCGGTGTGGTGACGTTGGCCGTTTCGTTTGCCGTCGGCGGAGCGAGCGTGCGCGGAAGCCAGGAGCGTGTCTGACGGTCCGGCGGAAAGGGTGAAGTCCGCCCAAGCGCGTCACACCCCCCGTCCCGGCGAATCCCGCCAGCGACCGGTTCGAATGTCCGATGATTGGGAGACACCGATGCACCAGGTACCGCGCTACGGTCACGCCGGCCGCGTACCGCGTCCTCCAGCACTGCTCGCCGCGCCCGACGTGGCCGTACCGGCTTCCAGCAGGTGCGCGGCGCGAGACGCCGTGGTCCCATCGGTAGGGCCGCACACCACGATGAACCCCAATGACAGCATCATCCCGCCGGCAACCGTGCGGGAAGCTCGACGACACCACCGGCACCCAGTCGGCGGACGTATCGGCCTAGTCTGCGACGCGCCCGCCACGTTCCAGGGAGGGCAACTGGATAGGTCTCATCCGACTGAGTCCGCCGCTCGACGGCGACCCACTGACCGGACGGCCTGGCCACGCTGCGGCAGGCATCGCCGCCCACGGCTGTGGTCGAGGTGAATCCATGACGGCTGACCCTGACGACCCCGTCGCGGCCTGTCCCGCGACGCCCGCGACCGTGCTACCGGAAGATGCCGGCGGTGTGCCCGGGTACCGTGGCACGCCCGCCCGGACCTGGGACCCAGATGCGCCGACCGATGTCGAGGAAGCGCAGCGGTTTCTTGAGCTCTTCCATACCGAGCGCCACACCCGCGCACGCCTGCTTGGCCGGCTGGAGGCCGTCCGCGCCGAAATCGCCGCAACCGGTACCTACCGTCACACCTCCGAGGAACTCGCGTTCGGCGCCCGGGTTGCCTGGCGCAACGCGTCCCGCTGTATCGGGCGACTGTACTGGCAGAGTCTGCGTGTCCTTGACCGCCGCGCGGTACACGGAGCGGACGCGATGTTCGCTGCCCTCACCAGCCACCTAAGGCAGACCGCAGCCGGCGGGGGTGTCCGGCCGACCATCTCGATTTTCGCGCCGGCCAGGCCAGGACTACCGTACGCGCGGATCTGGAACGAACAGCTCATCCGCTACGCCGGCTACCGTCAGGACGACGGCACACCGGTGGGCGACCAGCGCTACCTTGGATTCACCGCCGCGGTGACCGCCCTCGGGTGGCGTGGTAAAGGATCCGCGTTCGACGTCCTGCCGCTGGTCATCGACACTCCCGCCGTGGGACCGCGCCTGTTTGAACTACCCGAGGACGCTGTCGCCGAGGTACCCCTGATCCACCCCGACCACGCCTGGTTCACCGATCTGGGGCTGCGGTGGCATGTCGTGCCCGCGATCTCCCACATGCGACTGACCATCGGCGGGGTCCACTATCCGCTGGCACCGTTCAACGGGTGGTACATGGGCACCGAGATCGGCGCGCGTAATCTAGCCGACACCGACCGGTACAACATGCTCCCGATCATCGCCGATCGGCTCGGACTCGACACCCGCCGCGACAGCACGTTATGGCGCGACCGGGCACTGGTGGAACTCAACGTGGCCGTGCTGTATTCGTTCGCCGCCGCGGGCGCGCGGATCAGCGACCATCACACCGAGGCGCAGCGGTTTTGTACCCACATCATTCGGGAGGCCCAGGCCCAGCGAACGGTGCCGGCCGACTGGACCTGGATCGTCCCGCCGATGTCCGGATCACTGACCCCGGTGTTTCACCGCTACTACAACGAGGCGGACTTGCGACCGAACTTCTACCTGGACCCTGACGCACAAGAACTCGCAATACACGGGCGTCCGGCAGCCGTACCACCAGTTACACCCCGACGGTAGAGTGGCCGTCCGTCACCGAGCCTGTCATACCCGCGTGCCTACAGTCGACAACTACAGCCGTACGAGGAACCTCCAGGATGCTGCTGCCGAATTCGGAAGCGCCTGTGACCCGCGGAGCGGTGTGCCAACCAGGTGACATCATCGGTGCACGGCGTCGGCACGAGAGAGTTCGGGTATCCAGTCGACGTACGGCACCACCATCCGCCGCCCCCTCGCGCCGCCGAGTCTCCGCCTGAACGCGTCGCTACGCTCCGGGTGGGGTATGGCCGCCGGTCGGGTTGCTGGTGCTGTCCGCGACTGGGCTGACCTGGTCGCGGTTCGCCGACGGCCAATTCGACTGTCTGCTCACTGCGCTGGACGCGCACGCCCCGGACGGGACGCCACCGTACGCGGACCAGCGGCACGTTGGCGGCGGCCACCACAGCCTGTCCGGGCCAGGCAGTGGGCCGACGCGAGCGCGGTGCAGCGGGTGGTCGCCATCGCCTGCGGTGCGACCTGCCGGCCCGATCGAGGTCACCGCGCCGACGAAGGTCGGCACCGGGGTGGGCGGTCACCCAGGTCGACAGCACCTTGCTGGTACATCTCGTCGCTGTGATAGATCCACCGGCGGCGCGGTGATAACGCGTGGCAGCATCGCCGACTGGCCGCCGCTCACGCGGCTGTCCAAGTTCCGGAGAAAGGCGCACAGGGGTACCTCGTTGGGTAATCCTACGGATGTGCCGCGGTTGGTCGCTGGGCTTTGCTGGTCGGCAGACGTGCGCCGCGAACTGGCCGGCGGCCACCTCACCGCGACAGGCAGCAATGTGACGCGACAGACCAGAGGCTGGATCGAGAGCCGGGATAGTTGTCTCTAGTGATGCTTCATCCTTTCATGGTCATCTCAACGTAAGGGGGCCTAGTGCGAGGAGTTTCCTGCCGTGCACCTGATTCTTGCCACTGTTCCTGAAGACGGCGAGCCCAGGGCGGCCGTGTTTCCGACGGTCAGCGTGGTGAGTCGCTACGGCGCGCTGCCACCGAGTCTGTCGGCGTTTTCACCGAGACTGGTTTCCCGTGATCTGCTACAGGTTAGTCCGTCGGACGATGTGGTGATCCTGCATAGCGAGCGCTGCGCGGTCGACGTCATCCGGCTGCGGCGCGTGTTGGGCCGGCGGATGCCCGCGGTGCTGGTGTGCACGCCGGTGATTGACGACCACGACATTGTCGCCGCCTTCGAGAACGGCGCGACCAGTTACTTTGTCGTCGATGAGGTGCCGCAGTACTGTCTGGTGGACGCGGTGGTACGTACTGCCGCCGGGCAGAGCTGCCTGAGCCCGAGTGTTGCCCGGGTGCTGATACGGTACGTGCACCTCCCGGTCCTGGCCCGGGAGCCGGACGCGGTCCCGCCGCCCACCGGAGAGCTGACCCTGCGGGAACGGCAGATCATGGAGTTGTTGGTGATCGGCCATACCACTGCGGAGATCGCCGTGTATCTAAGGTTGTCGCCGAAGACGGTACGGAACAAGCTCAGCGCCATATACGCGAAACTGAACGTCCGCCGCCAGTCTGAGGCGATCCTGCTGTGGCTCGGCGACCAGCGCACGCCGAGTAGCACATTCCAAGCCGTTTAGCCTGGATCCATGTGCGTCACCAACTTACCCGTCATGGTCTTACCCTCGGTCAGGCGGCGCGCCGGTAATTGCGCGCGGCGCTCTCCGCGCTCGGCATCGCCATGGCGGCCATCGTCGCGGTCCTCGGCCTGTCCTCCTTGGCGCAGGCCGGGCTGCTGGCCGAAATCGACAGGCTCGGCACCAACCTGCTCACCGTCGCAAGTGGACAGACGCCCTGTCGGTGCAGGCCACCAGCCTCGACCTGCCGGCCACCGTCGGCACCTCGGTGGCCACAGGCCGGTTCCTCAATCCGGCGACCGCCCGCGAGCCGATCGCCGTGCTCGGCGCCGCGGCCGCCACGCGGCTGGGCATCGACCGGCTCTACCCGGGCGAAGGGATACGCATCGGCCCCACGCCCCGGATCGGCCAGTGGTTCTATCTCGCCGGCATCCTGCGGCCCGCAGCACTCGCACCGGAAATCGACGCCGCCGTGCACGGCGGGACTCGCCGCCGGCAGGCCACCACCGTTGTCTATGCCCACACGAGACACTGGTCCACGGTCATTCCCACCCTCGCCTGGGCGGGTGGGCTGGCCGCCGCACTGCTCATCGGCGTACTCGCCGGCCTGCTCCCCGCGCCGCCGGCCGCACGGATGTCACCCACCCAAGCCCTCTGGAGCATGTAGCCGGGGGTGTTGGCCGGCCGGGTGGCTCGGGCACGCTGCGGCTCGGCACTCTGGTCGCCGGTGGCCTTGTTTCGGGTGCGGTGGCGGCGGGTCAGCCGGGTGGGACCGCGACGGTGAAGCAAACCCTGCCCGTCCGTCTTGGTACGGGCATCCAGCGCCTTCCCGTCGAGTACGGCGGCGTCCGTTTCCTCGGAACAGGCGGGCGCACACGAGTGCCTCGTGGGGGAACTCGTGGTTACTGATTGGCGCCGACGGCGGCGGCGAGGGTGGTGACGGCGATTTCGAAGGCTGCGTCGATTCGTGCGGTGTCGTGGGTGACGACGAGGTCGAGGTGCAGGCCGCGTAGCAGAGCCAGTACGAGTGTCGCCAGTGTGCGGGCGCGGGCGGGCTGTACGCCGGCGCGTGCCAGTGCCTGTTCGATGGGCGGGAGCCAGTCTCGGACCACTGACTCGGTGAACCAGCGATACTGCCGCGGATTCTGCAGGGCCAGGCCGTACAACTCGAACATGAGGCGGAATTGGCGCGCCTGCGCCGGGGTCAGCCAGCGGTGCCAGAGGGTTCGCAGGGTCTCGATGGGTGGGCGGTCGGCGAGTTCCGGGTCGTGTCGAAGGTCGTCGAGGAGTTGTTGGTTGATTGCCCGGGTGACCTCTTCGATGAGTTCGTCTTTCGAGCCGAATTGGCGCACGACCGTGGTGATGGTGACCCCGATGCCCGCGGCCAGGGGGCGCAGCGTGAGGTCGGCGACGCCGTTGTCGAGCACGTATTCGGTCGCGGCGGCGAGCAACTGGGGGCGGCGGTGTGCCCAGCGCGCGGTCCGGCCGTCCGCTGCCCGGTCGTCTGCGTCCACGGGATACACCGTACCGTGCACACCAAGTTATCAGAATCGTTCGATTGACTAATCGTTCGATTCTGATACTGTCGCGGGCATGGCCAGCCGCCACGTCGCGCTCATCCACCGGACCAGCTGCACCGGAGCCTCCTTGGTCGCGCTGGCACGGTCACTCGACTCGCCTCCCCTGGTGGTGGGCGTGTCGTGGGGCGGACTCCTGGCACAACGGGTCGCGGCACGGACACCGCACACCGGCCCGACGTGGTCGATGTTCCGGTGGAGCGTCCGGCGACCGACCGCGTCGTCTTCGACGGCGACGCGCGGCCCCGCACCAGGAAACACATCGACACGTGGCTGGTGCGCCACCACGTCTTCGCACCGTAACCGTCTTGAACGCCGTGTCCCTGGCCCGGCCGCCGCGGCCCGAATAGCGGCGGGTGAAATCGATCTGCCTTGTGAAAGGGGAGCGTCGGATGCGCCGATGGAAAGCAATCCTGGTTGCGGTGGTCGTCTTCGGCTCGATTGCCACCTCCGCCCGGCTACCCGTTCTGGCCAGCACCGTGCCGCTGTGCACCGGGCCGGTGGGTAACGCGTTCTTCGACCCACCCGCGACGCTGCCTCCCGGCGGCCCAGGCACTCTCGTGTCCTGCCGGGAAACCACGGTCGATCTCGGCGCCAACGCCGCCCCACACCGGGCGTTCGCGATGATCTATGTGTCCACCGATGTCACCGGCGCGCGGGTCGCCACCTCCGGCATGCTGCTCATCCCGACCGCACCGTGGACCGGCACCGGTAGCCGCCCGGTGGTCGGCTTCGCGCCGGGTACGCATGGCATGGCCACCAAGTGCGCCGTGTCCCGCCAACTGATCGCCGGCACCGAACCGCAGGCCGACTCGATCGTCAACGCGCTGGGTGCCGGCTTTGCGATCGCGGTCGCCGACTACGAGGGCTACCTCAACGGACAGACCCACACCTACATGGTCGGTCCCGCCCTGGGCCACGCGGTCCTCGATGGTGTCCGTGCTTCCTTCCAGATCGCCCAGGCGGGGTTGTCGCCTACCACGAAGGTGGGCCTGTGGGGCTACTCCGAAGGCGGTGCCGGCTCCACCTGGGCCGCCGAACTGGCCGGCTCGTACGCGCCGACACTCGACGTGGTCGGGCTCGCGGCCGGCGGAGTGCCCGGCGACCTGAAGGTCACCGCCCGTCTGCTCAACGGCAACCTGGCCGCCGCGTTCATGCTCGGTGCCTCGCTCGGCTTCGCCACCGCTTTCCCCGCGCTGCCCTTCGACCAGTTGCTCAACGACGCCGGACGCGCCGCCAAACAGCAGGCGACCCAGCTGTGCCTGTTCGACGCGGTAGCAAAGTTCGCATTCACCAGCGTCGCGGACTTCACCACCGACAAGCTCAGCCTGGACCGCTTCTTCGCCCTGGTCGGTACTGACGGCATCAGCTGGAGCCAACGGCTGGACCAGGCCAAACTCGGAGTCGATCTGCGCGGCGCCAACAAGGTCACCTTCCCCGTGTTCATGTTCCGGTCGATCGTCGACGAGGCCGTCCCCACCCAAACCGAGGACGACACCCGCCACGAGTTCTGCGCCGCGGGCCTTCCCGTGCAGACCGCCACCTACCTCGGTGAACACGTCATCGGCGACTTCATGTCCCAAACCGACGTGATCAGCTTCCTCGCCGACCGGTTCGCCGGCAAGGCCCCCCGCAACGACTGCTGACACCCACGCCACCACAGCCGACCCGGGGCGGACCTGCTGGCCCGGCGAACGTATGAGGTTTCCGCCTCGGGCGGGTAGGGCGTCCAGACGTTGTCCAGAATGCGTCCAGACGGCCGATACAGACTCGGCCCTATGACCATCAGAGCAGGCGACCCACACCAGCACTTCGCCTGTGTCGGCGTCGGCATAGGACCGGCCAACCTGAGTCTCGCCTCGCTCCTTGCCGGCCGCCCCGAAATAACCAACGTGTTCTTCGAGAGGCGGAACCGTTTCTCCTGGCACGACGGCCAACTGTTCCCCGGTACCTCGCTCCAGGTCTCCATGCTGAAGGATCTGGTCAGCCTTGCGGACCCGACCAGCGGATACTCGTTCGTGGCGTACCTGCACGACCAGGGTCGCCTCTATCACTACCTGCACGCCAAGTTCGAGGCCGTGCCCCGGGAGGAGTTCCGCAACTACTTCGAGTGGGCATGTCGACGGAACGCCAATCTCCGGTTCGACGAGGGCGTGGAGTCCATCGATTTCGATGGGGAGTTCGTCGTCCGCACGAGCCGGCGCACGGTGACGGCCGACAACGTCGTCATCGGGGTGGGTGGGGAACCGTGGGTGCCGCCGTCGACCCGGCCTCATCTGGGTGAGTCCCAGTTCCACGTCAACCAGTTCCTGGAAAGGCCCCGAGATCTGGGCGGCCGGCGGGTGGCCGTGGTGGGAGGAGGGCAGTCCGGAGCGGAGGCCGTCCTGGAACTGATCTCGCGGCCCGCCGGCGAGCGGCCCCGGCGGACGATGTGGGTCTCCCGGCGGCTCAACTACTTCCCGATCGACGATTCCTCGTTCACGAACGACTACTTCACGCCAGCGTTCTCCGACCACTTCTCCCGGCTGGACCCGGCGGAGCGGGCGAACCTGAACACGGTGAATGTCCTGACCTCCGATGGCGTATCCCGGCGGACGCTGAAGGCGATATACCAACGGATCTATGTGTGTCGCTTTATCCAGGGTGAGGTCGACGCGGTCGCTCTCTATCCGGCCCGCAACGTCGTCCGGGTGACCCCGGCCCGAACCGGAGGTTGGGAGCTGGCCATGGTGCACCGGGTCGCCGGGGATGCCGTGGAGCACATCGAGGCGGATGTCGTGATCTGGGCGACCGGCATGCGCCCGGCCAGGCTGGACTTCCTCGGGCCGATCGCCGGGCGGCTGGCCCGCGAGGGCACCGAGTACCGGATCAACGAGCATTTCGAGGTGCTCTGGGACGGCCCGCCGGGGCGGCGTGTCTTCATCCAGAACGCGGCTCGTCAGCAGCGGGGTCTCGCCGACGGGGCGCTCAGCCTGCTCGCCTGGCGCAGCCAGCGGATCGCCGACCGTATGCGCGGCGTGTACACCGACCGTCAGGTCAGCTCCTTCATCGAGTGGTCGGCGAAGGCTTCGAGCTTCGTCGAGAACGTGCCTTGCGTCGAGAACGTGCCTGAGGCGGACGTACCCGAGCTGTGACCCGCGCCCGCCGGCCATGGCAGCGGCGCCTGATCCCGAAACAAGGGGCGGTGATCAATCGTGATTGTCAGCAGGTACGACCCTGCGGCGCTGCACGAGGCGTGCGGCATCGAGATGGCCGCGGCCGGTACCGGCGGGGACGGCTGGCAGAACCCCGGCGCGGCCTGGGGGCGGGTGGCACCCGGCGGACGATCGTCTCCGGACCGCCACGACGAGTCGGAGATCTGGGTCATCGTCGAGGGCCGGGGCGACGTCGTGGTGGAGGGGCGGCGTCACCGGGTGGAGCCGGGCGCCGTGGTCCGGTTCGCGCCGTTCGAGACGCATGTGCTGGAGAACACCTCAGCTGACGACCTGCTGTTCCTGACCCTCTACTGGCGCGACGCCCGCACCGCGCAACGGCTGGCGGCCACGGCGCCGCGACCCAGGATCGACGGGCGGCCGGTGTTCGTGTTCTCCACGCCGCCCACACCAAACGGCGACCTGCATCTGGGCCACCTGTCCGGTCCGTACCTCGGAGCGGACGCCTTCGTACGCTTCCAGCGCCTCAATGGCGTCTCCGCGTGGCACCTCACCGGCAGCGATGACTTCCAGAGCTATGTTGCCGAGCGCGCGTCGCGGTCCGGCCACAGTCCCGCCGGCACGGCCGCACACTACTCCGCCGAGATCGCGGCGACCCTGCGCCTGATGGACATCGACGTAGACCAGTACACGGTGACCTCGGTGGATCCCGCGTACCCCCCGGCACTCCAGGCGTTCTTCTCCCGCCTGGTCGGCTCGGGACACGTCACGCCACGGGAGGGCCCAGCGCTCTTTCACCCGGACTCCGGCGACTACCTCTACGAGGTCGGCGTGGCGGGCCGCTGCCCGACCTGCGGTTCCTCGTCCGGCGGCAACATCTGTGAGGAGTGCGGCGAGCCGAATCTGTGCGTCGACCTCGTGGAGCCGTCGACCTCCCGGGACGGCGGGGCGGTCCGGGTCGGCTCGGTGCGGCGCCACACCCTGCCGCTGCACGAGTTCCGGGAGGTGGTCGCCACTCACCACCGCCTCGGGCGGGTACCGGCCCGACTCCGTGAACTCGCCCACCGGATCTTCGGGCGCGATCGTCTCGACCTGCCGGTCAGCCATCCCTCGTCGTGGGGCGTACCGCCGGCCGAACCGGTACCCGAGGGGCAGGTGATCTGGGTGTGGCCGGAGATGGCGTACGGGTTCCTGCACGGCATCCAGGCACTGGGCGCGCGTACCGGTCAGGACTGGCGGGCCGACACCCCGCGTTCCGAGTGGAAGATCGTGCACTTCTTCGGGTACGACAACAGCTTCTACCACTCGATCCTGTACCCGGTGCTCTACCGCCTCGCCTTCCCCGGCTGGGAGCCGGACATCGACTACCACGTCAACGAGTTCCTGTTGCTGGACGGGGAGAAGTTCAGCACGAGCCGGGGGCACGCGATCTGGGGCAAGGATCTGGTCACCGCAGAGACGGTCGACTCGCTGAGGTTCTTCCTGTCGAAGCACCGACCGGAGGGCCGCCGGACGAACTTCGAACTGGGGGCGTACCGGGCCGAGGTGCGCCACACGCTGGTCGGCCGGTGGCAGCGGTGGCTGGACGACCTGGGCCACCGGGTGGGGCGCGGCTACGGCGGTACCGCACCCGACGCGGGCGTATGGACGCCGGAACACACCGCCTTCCTGGCGCGGCTGGGCCGGCACCTGCGGGCGACCGGCGACGCTCTGGACGCCGACGGGTTCTCGCTCAACCGGGCGGCCCGCGAGTTGGACGGCATCGTCGCGGACTCCGTCGCGTTCGGCGAGCGGGAACGCGCCGTGGCCGACCTCGATGGCTGGCGTGACGAGACGCGAACGGCGGTCGCGCTCGAACTCGCCGCGGCCAGGCTGCTGTCGGCGTGTGCCGCACCGGTGATGCCCCGCTTCGCCGCGGCCCTGGCCGCCGCCCTGGGCCTGCCACCGGTCGCGTCCTGGCCACGGGACGTCGAACTGGTCCCGGCCGGTACCCGCATCGCGCTGGCCGGCGTCGTGTTCTTCGGCGATCCGGGCCCGGAGCCCGGTCGAGGCGATCCCGAGCGGCCGGTGCCGGAGCGCGACCGGTCCGCGTCCGACACCGAGCCCGGCCGATCCGGTCCCGGCCCGGATGGGCGCCGGCCCGGGACCGCGCACCCTCCGGGGGAGTCGCCGGCCGCCACCCCGCGCCACGCGGAGGCGACCGCACCGTGAGGTACCCGTCGTGGCCGCGCGGGCGGCCGGGCCGTCCTCCGGGAGATCGGGATTTCCTGGCCTTCTGGGTCAGCGAGACCACCTCGCTGGTAGGCATGGAGCTGACCCATATCGTGCTGCCGCTGGTGGCAATCCTCACGCTGCGTGCCGGCCCGTTCCAGGTGGGGCTGGTCAATGCCGTCCTCTACGCCCCGGCACTGCTGTTCTCGCTGCCGGTCGGCGTCTGGCTGGACCGGCACCGCCGGCGGGTCGGCCTGCTCGCCGTCAACGGGACGCGCGCCGTGGTGGTGGGACTCATCCCGTTGGCCGCAGTGGCCTCGGTCCTCACGATGCCGCTGCTGCTCGCGACGACGTTCGTGCTCGGCGCGCTGACGGTGGCCTTCGAGGTGGGCTCGCTGTCGTATCTGCCGACGCTCGTCGATCGCGGGTACCTCGCCACCGCCAACGGCCGTATCCAGGCGTCCTTCTCGCTCGCCGCGATCGCCGGACCGAGCCTGGGCGGCCTCCTGGCGGGTACGTTCAACCCGCCGGTGGCGCTCACGGCCACCGCGCTCGGCTTCGCGGTGTCGGTGGGCATGCTGAGCGCGATCCGCCGACCCGAGCCACCCCCGCCCGAGCCGCACGAGGCCACGCCGCTCGGCCGCGCCATCCGCGAGGGCCTGCGGTCGGTGTACGCCGACTCGGTGCTGCGCCACCTGCTGACCCAGTCCGCCGTCTTCAACGTCTTCTACAACGCGATCGTGGTCCTCTTCGTGGTGTATGTGACGCACGCGCTCGGGTTGCGGCCGGGACAACTCGGGGCGGTCCTCGGCTGCGGTGCGGTGGCCGCGCTGCTGGCCGCCGTGCTGACCGGCCGGATCACGCACGCGGTGGGCCTGGGCCGGGTACTGCGGGTGGTGACGTACGGCGTGTGCCTGTCCCCGCTACTGATGCTGATCCCGCGCGACCGGGGCCCGGCGGCGCTGGCGCTGCTCGTCGCGTACCAGGCGATCAGCGGCTTCGGGCTGGTGGTCTGGAACATCAATACGCTGACGCTGCGCCAGACGGTGACGCCGGACCGGCTGCTGGGGCGGATGAACGCGAGCTACCGGATGGTGCTCACCGGCGCCGTTCCGGTGGGCGCGCTGCTCGGCGGCGGGCTCGGCCAGTTCATCGGCGTTCATGCGGCCCTGGTGTCCGTGGTGCTGCTGCTGACCACACCGATCCTCTGGACCTTCTTCTCACCCGTGTACCAGGTGACGCGTATGCCCACCGGAGGCATCGAAACCATGGCGGAAACGCCGCCGGATACCCGAAGGCGGGCGCCGGCACCGCCGCCGTGCCCGACGGGTTGATCGCGCGGGTGGGCAGCCCGCCGCCACAACGCCGACAAGGCGCCGGTGTCGTGCGAAATGAACGGCACCCCCTGCGACAAATGGAGACATCATGTTGTCAGAAACGCAACGAGCCTCGCTGGCGGCACGGCTGCGCGGTGAGCGGGATCAGGCCGGCGCGGGTATCCCGAGGCGCTCCCGGACGACGGCGGAGCTGCCGCTGTCGTTCGGTCAGGAGCAGCTCTGGTTCCACACCATGTTGGACCCGGAGAAGCCCACATACAACATCACGCTCGCCATGCGGATGACCGGACCGCTGGACGTCGAGGCCCTGGCGGAGGCGTTGAACGGCCTGGTGGCGCGGCACGAGGCGCTGCGGACCCGACTGGTCACCGTCGATGGGCGACCCACCCAGGTCATCGACCCGCCGCCGGCCCGGGAACTGTCGACCATCGACATCTCGGACGCCCCGCCCGCGCGGCGCGAGGAGTCGCTGCGCGAGATCGCCGACGGGTACGCGGCCGACCCGTTCCGCCTGGCGGACGAGCCGCTGTTCCGTGCCCGGCTGGTCAGGTTGGACGAGCGCACGCACGTGCTGCTCGTGACCGTGCACCACACCGTCTCCGACGGCTGGTCGTTCACGGTGCTGCGCGACGAGCTCGCGGCCCTCTACGAGGCGGCCGCCACCGGATCGGTACCGGCGCTGCCGGAGTTGCCCATCCAGTTCGCCGACTATGCACTCTGGGAACGCGAGCGGCTTTCCGGACCGGCGCTCACCGAACACCTGGACTACTGGCAGGGCGTGCTGGGCGGCGCCTCGTCGCCGACGCTCCCCACCGACCGGCCGCGCCCCGCGGTGCAGTCGTTCGCCGGAAAGCACCTGCGGCTGGAGTTCGGCGCCGAGCGACTCGCGGGTATGCGCGCGATCAGCCGCCGGCTCGGTACCACCCCGTACGTGACCCTGCTCGCCATGCTGTCGGCCCTCCTGTACCGGTACAGCGGCCAGGAGGACGTCGTGGTCGGTACGGTGAGCGCCAACCGGAGCCGGCCGGAGCTGGCGCCGCTGATCGGGTACCTCGTCAACACGCTGCCGATCCGGGTGGACCTGTCGGGGGATCCGACATTCGCGGAACTCGTCGACCGGGTGAAGGCGGTCACCCTGGAGGCGTACACCCACCAGGAGCTTCCCTTCGCCAGGATGGTGGACGCCCTGAACGTGCCGCGCGACGCGAGCCGGTCGCCGGTGTTCCAGATCGTCTTCAGCATCACCGAGGACCCCGAGGCGGAGCTGACCGTGGCCGGGGTGACCATCCGGCATGCCGTGGTCTACGCGCCCGTGGCAAAGTTCGATCTGGAGTTCTTCATCCAGGCCGTGGACGACTTCACGGTGGGCATCACGTATGCGGTGTCGCTGTTCGACGAGGACACGATACGGCGCATCCTCAACTCGCTGCGCGTGCTGATGACCGGGGCCGTCGAGGACCCGGACCGGCGGCTGTCCGAGCTCCCGGTCATGTCGCCGGAGGACATCCACCGCGAGATCGTGGCGTGGAACGACAGGGCCGAGGACTTTCCGCCGTACGGTCTGCACGAGCTGTTCGAGCGGCAGGTTCGGGCGCGGCCGGGGGCTCTCGCGGTGGTGTACGGCGACGAGCGGCTCACGTACGCCGAACTGGACGCCCGCGCCAACCGCGCGGCCGGCCGCCTGCGCGCCCGGGGCGTGGGCCCGGACGAGCTGGTCGGCGTCCACATGCGACCGTCGGTGGACCGGCTCGTGGGCATCCTCGGCGTGCTCAAGGCCGGTGGGGCCTACGTGGCGCTGGATCCTGACTACCCCACCGAGCGGCTGTCCTTCATGCTCCGCGACGCCGGCTCCACGATCGTGCTGACCGATGAGCCCGCAAACCTGGCGCCGCCGGCGTCGGGAGCCGTCGGTGGCCTGGCCACCGTCACGGACCCGGACGTCGAGCGGGGGCTGCGCCTCGGGGCCGACCCGGGTGTGGAGCTGCTGGTGCCCCGGCACGCGTTCGGCCCGGCCACCGAACCGGCCGACGGCAACCCCGCGCACAGCGACCGCTCGGCCGCCCGGGCGCGACCGCACCACGCCGCGTACGTCCTCTACACGTCCGGGTCGACCGGGTGGCCCAAGGGCGTGGTCGTGGAGCACGGGCAGGTGTCGAACTACATCCAGGGCATGATCCCACTGCTCTCGCTCCGCGAGGGCGACCGGATACTCCAGTTCGCCTCGTTGAACTTCGACGTCTCCGTGATGGACATGTTCCTCGCGCTGTGCTCCGGCGCCACCGCCGTCTTCGGCCCCCGCGAACAGCTCCTGTCGCCGCCGCTGATGGCCGAGTTCATCCGGGCACAGCGCATCACGTACGCGTGCCTGACGCCCACGATGCTGAACCTGCTGGCCGATGAGGATCTCCCGGACCTGCGGGCCATGCTCTCGGCCGGCGAGGCACTGCCCCCCGAGGTGGCCGGGCGGTGGCTCCGGCCCGGCCTGGACCTGTTCAACGGCTACGGCCTCACCGAGACGGCGATCGGCGGGATCTGTACCCTCCTGTCCGCCAGCAACATCGACCCCATGTCGATCGGCGTCCCCATCCCCAACTACCGCGCCTACGTGCTGGATGCCCGGCGGAACCCGGTTCCCGTGGGTGTGGTGGGTGAGCTGTTCATGGGTGGGGCGGGCGTGGCGCGCGGCTACCTCAACCGTCCCGACCTGAACCGCGAGCGGTTCCTCAAGGACCCGTTCCACGCCGAGCCGGACGCCCGCATGTACGCCACCGGCGACCTGGCCCGCCGCCGTCCCGACGGGAGCCTGATCTTCCTGGGCCGGATGGACGGCCAGGTGAAGATCCGTGGCCAGCGGATCGAACTTGGTGAGATCGAGGCCACACTGGCCGGACACCCCGCGGTCACCCGGGCGGTGGCCGTGGCGCGAGAGGACCGGGCAGGGGAGAAGCAACTGGTGGCGTACGCGACGCTCGATGCGCCCGGTGCCGGTCCCACACCCGCGGACCTGCGCCACTACCTCGCACAACGGCTGCCCGGGTACATGGTGCCGGAGCACATCGTGGTGCTCGACGGCTTCCCGGTCAATCACAGCGGCAAGATCGACCGCGGCGCACTGCCGGCACCAGACATAGCGGAGCACCGCACGGCGTACGTGCCGCCGGGGACGCTGCTTGAGGTCATGCTCGTCGACACCTATGCCCGGCTGCTCCACGTGGATCAGGTCGGCGCCGAGGACAGCTTCTTCGACCTCGGCGGCAACTCGCTCCAGGCCATGCTGCTGCTCAGCGTGCTCAGCAAGGATCTGGGCGTGAACGCCAGCGTCCCGTCGATCTTCCTGGCACCCACGCCCAGGCGGCTGGCGGTCCTGCTCTGCGAGAAGTACGGGCTCACCGACGGCGACCTTGAGGACGAGGAGTTGGCGGCGCTCATCGACGCGGGGCCTCGCCGGGCGGGGTCCTCGGGTGGGTTGAAGCAATGACACCGGCGCTGTCCGGGCCGCAGCGTGCCGCGCTGCTGGCCCACCTCCGGCAGGCCCGCCGGCCGGAGGTGGGCGACCCGGCGCCGGAACCCACCGGCGAGCGGTGGGGACCGGTGACCCTCCTGGCCGAGGGCGCCGGTCGCCGGCCCCTGTTCCTGGTGCACGCCGTGGGCGGCACGACCTTCGGGTACGTGGCCCTCGCGCGCGAGCTGTCCGGGACGTTCCGGACGTACGGCATCGAGGCCGACGACCCGGCGAACGGTACGGCGCCGGCCACCGGGCTGCACGACATGGTGACCCGGTACACCGACGCGATCCGGCGGGTCTGTCCCGCCGGACCGTTCGGGCTCGGGGGCTGGTCGCTGGGTGGGCTGGTGGCTTTCGAGATCGCCCGCCGGTTGCAGAGCGACGGCGAGACCGTCGCGCCGCTCGTCCTGATCGATACGGCCACCCACTACGTCCGGCCCGCCGACCCGGACATCGGGCCGGCGTTCGTCGTGGACGTGGCGAGGTCGATGGGCTGGGACGGGACCGGGTTCGCGGGAGACCGCGACGGGGGGCTGGCCCGCCTCGCCCAGCGGCTGGCCGGCCAGGGCACCGGTCCCGGCGACGGCCCGACCGACCCGGGTACCGTCCGCGCCCACCTGGAGCGCCGGTTCCGGGTGTACGACTCGCTCATGCGTGCGGTCGACGGGTACCGGCCCACCGGGTCGGTGCGCGCCGACGCCGTGGTGGCCTGTGCGGCCCGGTCACCGAACACCGCGGAGGACTGGTGCGCCGCGATCGACGGTACCGTCCGCCTGCTGCACCTCTCGGCGGACCACTACCGCTGCCTCACGCCGCCGTACGTCCGCCAACTCGCCGACGCCATCCGGGCCAAGTTCGACCCGCCGGGGTCCGTCCACCGGGGAGGTCGCCCATGACCGTGCTCGCCGACCGGCTCGGGTCGGTCTGTCCGGACCGGGTCATCGTGCCCCGGCACCCGGCGTACGACTCGGTACGGCTGCTGTTCAACGGGGTCCACGACGCGCGACCGCGGCTGATCTGCCTGCCCAGGGACGCGCGCGAGCTGGCCGAGACGATCCGGATCGCGCGCTCGGCGGGCATCGCCACCGTCATCCGGGGTGGCGGCCACAACATCGCCGGGGCCGGGTCGGTGGACGACGGGCTGGTGCTCGACCTGCGGCTGCTGAACCGCGTCGAGGTGGACCCGGACCGGCGCGTGGCCACCGTGGCCGGCGGTGCCACCTGGTGCCAGCTCGACCTGGCCACCTCGCTGTACGGGCTGGCCACCACGGGCGGCACGTTCGACACCACGGGCGTCGGCGGGCTCACGCTCGGCGGCGGGATCGGCCATCTCATGGGCCGGTACGGTCTCGCCTGCGACAACGTGCTGTCGTACCGGCTGGTCACCGCGTCGGGCGACGAGCTGTCCGTCGACGCGCGGACCGACCCGGACCTGGACTGGGCGCTACGCGGGGCCGGTCACGGTCTGGCGGCGGTGACCGAATTCCAGTTCCGCCTGCACCCGGTCCCGGCCGTGTACGGCGGGTTCGTCGCGTACCCGGAACCGGAGCTGGCCGCCGCGGTACGGCTGTTCCGCCAGGTCATGGCCGATGCGCCGGACGAGCTCACGTGCACGCTGCTGCTGGAGCGCCACGGCCCCGCGCAGCGGCCGGCGGCGGTCATGAGCGTCGCGTACTGCGGCGACGACGACACGTACCGGTCCGGCCTGGACAAGGCGCTCCGGGGACTCGACGTGGCGGAGTGGCAGCTGTGCCGGCGCACGTACGTGTCCATGCAGTCGGTGCTGGGCCGGCTGCCGTTCGGGCTGCGCCACTACTGGCGTTCCCGGTGGGTCGACGGCCTCCCCGACGACCTGGTCGACGGTCTCGTGGACGGGTTCCTGGCCGGCCGGTGGCAGGACCCGTGCAACGACACGATCCTGCTGGAGCCGATCCACGGGGCCGTGCGTCGGGTACCCGGGCACCTCGCCGCCGTACCGTTCCGTGGCGCGCGCTTCAACGTCACCGCCATGGCGATCTGGGCCCATCCCGGCGACGACGCCGAGCAGATCGCCTGGGCACGGGCAACGGGTGAGTTGGCCGAGCCGCACAACCGCTGGGGATCGGGGTACGCCAACTACGCCAGCGACAGGAGGCCCGCCCCGCGGGCGCTGGAGCCGGCCGCGGCGCACCGGCTGCGGGAAATCAAGCGGCGGGTCGACCCGGACAGTGTCTTCGGTCCGCCGGTCACCCCCTCACCCTCGACCCGGGAGGCCGGATGACAACGGGACGGCCGGTACCTGACCCGGCCGCCGGCATCGACTACGACGGGCGGGTGTTCCGCTCCTCGGCCGCCGAGACGTCGCTGTCCGGGGATACCCCGGTGGGCCACTACCACCAGCGGGACGACCTCGTGTGGGCGGAGTTCGCCGGTGGTGCGGTGCGCGCCGGCAGACTCGTCGGCGTGCGCGGCCCGGATGGCATCATCCGGTTCGTCTACGGGCAGGTCATGAGCGACGGCCGGGTGATCGCGGGCGAGTGCGTGAGCACCCCGGAGATCCTGGACGACGGCCGTGTCCGCCTGCGGGAGCAGTGGCGGCGGCTCGGCGAGCGGGAGTCGACCGGCGTCTCGTACATCGAGGAGATCCGGGACGCGCCGCCGGTGGAACCCCGCGAGCCGGGGCGGCCCGGGACCATACGGTGAGCCGGGTCGTGGTCGTGGGCGCCGGTATCGTGGGCGCCAGTACGGCGTACCACCTGGCGCGCGAGGGCTGCCAGGTGGTGGTGGTGGATCCGGCGGCCAGCGGGGCGGCCACAGCCGCGGGCGCCGGCGTCATCTCGGCCGTCAGCACCCGGCCGCGACCGGAGAACGGTTACCTGTTCGCGGCCGTGGACTATTGCGCGGACCTGGTCGCCGAGCTGGATGACCTGGGACATGACGGCCACCGGTACCGCCCACTCGGCGAGCTGATCGTGGCCCTCGACGGGGACGAGGCGGCCCGGCTCGCCCCGCTGCGCGCACACGTCGAGTGCCTGACCGCCAGGTACGGCGGGCGGTGCACCGGCATACCCAGCCAGATCGACGGCGCCGAGGCCCGCCGGCTCTGCCCGGTCCTCGGGCCGGTCGCGGGGGCGCTGTGGCTCCCGGCGGTGGCCTGTGTCGACGGCCGGCGGCTGCGCAATGGCCTGCTCGCGGCGGCTCTCGCCCAGGGCGCGAGCCTGATGCGGGCACCCGCGTCGCTGTCGGTCAGCGGCTCGCGGATCACGGGGGTCGTGACACCGGCCGGCCCGGTGGGTGCCGACCGCGTGGTGCTGGCAGCCGGCGCGTGGTCGGCGACGCTGGCCGGCGACGCCGGTGTGCTGTTGCCGGTCCGCCCGCAGCGTGGCCAGATCGTCCACGTCCGGCTGCCGGGAGCACCGGAGATGCCGGCCGCCTCGGGGTTCGGCGCGCATTACCTGTTGTCGATCGCGGCTGGCCGGTTGGCGTTCGGCAGCACGGTCGAGGACGTCGGCTTCGAGTACGCGCTCACGGTCGGTGGGATCGCCGAGGTGGTGGCGGAGACGACCCGGATGGCGCCGGCCCTGCGGCGGGCGCGCTACGCGGGCGGCCGGGTCGGATTCCGGCCCGTGACTCCGGACGCCGCGCCGCTCGCGGGAGTCACGGGCCAGCGGGAGAACCTGATCGTCGCGACCGGGCTCGGGTCGATCGGGCTGACTCTGGGCCCGTACCTCGGTGCCCAACTGGCCCGGATGGCCCGGGGGCTGCCGGCGAACGTACCCGCGAGCTACCACCCCGACCGGTTCGGGTAGGGCTCCACGAGAATCGTGAGGTCGGTTCTGCCGGCCCGGTGGGCACTCGAAGACGTTCGCGGGTATCTCCTGCATGGCGCCCGTGCTATCGACGCGCACCGCGGAGCAGGGCGGCGTGCGCGGCCGACAGTTCGGCACCGGGATCCACGCCGAGTTCGTCGGCCAGCCGCCGGCGGATCTCGTGGTACGTGCTGAACGCCTCGGCCCGCCGGCCAAGGACGTGGTACACCCGGATCAGCCGGGCATGCACGGCCTCGTCCATCGGCCGGTCAGCGGCGGCGACCTGGAGCGCGGGCAGCGCGTCGGGCCACGCCCCGGCGGATACCAGCGCCTGGCCGTAGCGCACCTGCGCCGCACCCCGCTCGATTGTCATGGCCACGGCCTTCGGGTGGTCGGCCAGGAACGCCACGTCGGCCAGCGGAGGTCCCTGCCACATGCCCAGGCCCTCCGACAGCAGCGCCGCGGCCCTTTCCGCCCGACCCTCCCATTGCAGGACGGCCGCCGTGGCCACCAGGCTCCGGAACCGGAGGGCATCCACGACGTGGCAGGGCACGTCAAGGGCGTACCCGTTGCCGACAGTGGGCAGCAGGGCGCTCGGTCGGTAGCGCGGCCGGCCGGGTTCCAGTGCCCGCCGCAACCGCCGGATGTACGACTGGATGACGTTCGTCGCCGTGGCCGGTGGCCGGTTCTTCCAGAGCGCATCGACCAGTTCGTCCCGGGACAGCGGTCGGCCGGCCGCGAGCGCCAGCAGTCCCAGCAGGCCCCGTTGCGCGGGCGGCCCCAGATCGATCGAGGTATCGCCGTTCCAGGCCCGTACCGGACCCAACACCTGGATGCGTACCCCTCCACCATCGGCGTTCGGCACCCCC
>DATEJJ010000835.1:0-4882 GCA_035278125.1 Rugosimonospora sp. | reverse complement strand
GCGCCGCGCCGCCCACCGGGCCGTGGCCGCCGGCATCCGCCGCATCGACCGGCGCCGCGCCGAGCGGGAACGACTGATCAGCCGGTACGGCGACCCGCGCCGGCGGCCGTGGCTGTACCTGATCGTGGCGACCGGGGACATCTACGAGGACATCCCGCAGGCGCAGGCGGCCGCGCGGGAGGGCGCCGACGTGATCGCGGTGATCCGCTCCACCGGCCAGTCGCTGCTGGACTACGTGCCGGAGGGCGCCACCCGGGAGGGCTTCGCCGGCACGTACGCGACGCAGGAGAACTTCCGGCTGATGCGCGCCGCGCTGGACTCCTCGTCCCGGCAGCTGGGCCGGTACGTGCGGCTGACCAACTACGCCAGCGGCCTGTGCATGCCGGAGATCGCGGCGCTGGCCGGGCTGGAGCGCCTGGACATGATGCTCAACGACTCGATGTACGGCATCCTGTTCCGCGACATCAACCCGGTGCGTACGTTCGTCGACCAGCGCTTCTCCCGTCAGGTACACGCGCGGGCCGGGATCATCATCAACACCGGCGAGGACAACTACCTGACCACCGCCGACGCGGTGGAGGCGGCGCACACGGTGACCGTGTCGCAGCTGCTCAACGAGTACTTCGCGCGGGAGGCGGGGCTGGCCGACTGGCAGCTGGGCCTGGGCCACGCGTTCGAGATCAACCCGGACCTGCCGGACTCGTTCCGGCTGGAGCTGGCGCACGCGCTGCTGGCCCGGGAGCTGTTCCCGAAGGCGCCGCTGAAGTGGATGCCGCCGACCCGGCACATGACCGGGGACGTGTTCCGGGGCAACCTGCTGGACGGCTTCTTCAACCTGGCCGGGGTGCTCACCGGGCAGGGCATCCTGCTGGTCGGCATGATGACGGAGGCGGTGGTGACGCCGTGGCTGTCGGACCGGGACATCGCGCTGCAGAACGTCCGGTACGTGCGCAACGCGGCCGGCGGCCTGGCCGAGGACTTCGTACCGGCGCCGGGCGGGCTGATCCAGCGCCGGGCCGCGCAGGTGCTGGCGGAGTCGGTGGCGCTGCTGGAGCGCATCGGCGGCGAGGGCCTGCTGGACGCGATCGCGGACGGCACGTTCGGGATCATGAAACGGCCGCCGGACGGTGGGCGGGGACTGGACGGCGTGGCCCGCCAGGAGCCGGGCTACTACAACCCGGCCACCGAGATCCTTGAGCTGGGCGAGGCCAATCAGGGAAGACAGAAGCCATGATCTGCGGTTTACTTGCAAGAACAGCCGCGAAATCTGGCGAGAGGGCGGCGCATGCTGCGTAGCTTCCGGGTGGCCAACCACAAGTCGATCAAGGCGGAGCAGGAGCTGCTGCTCATGCCGGCGTACGCGAAGGAGCGGCCGGCCGTGCCCGTGGCGGCGGTGTTCGGCGCCAACGCGTCCGGTAAGTCGAACCTGCTGGGTGCGCTGCGCTGGATGTGTACCGCCGTCCGGGAGTCCTACGCGAACTGGGAGCCGGGCGCCGGGGTACCGCGCGATCCGTTCCTGCTGGACGACGCCGCTGCCGGCGAGCCGTCGCTGTTCGTCGTGGAGCTGGTACTCGACGGCGTGCGGTGGACGTACGGCTTCACCGTCGACGACCGGCGGGTGGCGGGGGAGTGGTTGTACACGTACCCGCACAACCGCAAGCGGGCGGTGTTCGAGCGCGACGGCGGCGCCTGGTCCTTCGGGTCGGGTGTCCCGCAGGCCGAGTCCGGGCTGCTCCGGGGGCTGACCCGGGACAACGCGCTGTTCCTGAGCGTGGCCTCCCGGTCGGACTTCGAGCCCACCGCCCGGGTCTACGGGTGGTTCCAGCGCGGGGTGCGGTTCGCCCAGCCGGCGAGCGACGGTGTCGTCGACGCGGTCGCCCGGCGGCTGGAGCGCGCCTCCGACCTGGAGCGGGACCGGTTCGTCGACCTGGTCCGGGCGGCCGACCTCGGCATCGCCGACCTGCGCGTGGACCACCTCGCGCCCAGCCGGACCGACCAGGACATCCGCGACGGCAGGACCGATCTGCTGTTCCTGCACAGCCCCTCGGATGCGCCGCTGCACATCGACGAGCAGTCGGCCGGTACGGTCGCGTGGCTGAGCCTGCTCACCAGCGCACTGTCCACATTGGAGACCGGCGGGCTGCTCTGCGTGGACGAGATCGACACGAGCCTGCACCCGCGGCTCACCGCGCGCCTGATCGAGCTGTTCCACGACTCCGGCATCAACCGCCACGACGCGCAGCTGATCTTCACCACGCACGACGCGACCCTGCTGGGTACCAGCTTCGGCGACGAGATCCTGGCGCGGGACGAGGTGTGGTTCGTGGAGAAGGACGCCCAGGGCCGTACCACCCTGTACCCGCTGACGGACTTCCACCCGCGCAAGGACGAGAACACCGAACGGCGGTACCTGGGCGGCAGCTATGGCGCGGTACCGGCGGTGTTCTCGGGCACGCTGGCCGACCGGTACCGGGGGGTGGAGGCGGTCCGTGCCGCGTCGTGAGAACAGCGCCGCGCGCCGCGGTCCGGTACGCCGGTCCCGCCCGCTCGTGCTCGTCGTCTGCGGCGGTGAGCGTACCGAACCGCAGTACCTCCGTGGCCTGCGCGACCACGTCGACAACCGGGCCGTCGACCTCAAGATCCTGGAGAAGGGCCGGGATCCGGAGCAGGTCGTCGCCTACGCGGCGGGTGTCTGGGCGCGTAGCCCGCGCGACTTCGACGAGGTGTGGTGTGTGGTGGACGTCGACGAGTTCGATCTCGACCGCGCGGTGCTCACCGCGGCGGACGCCGTGCGGCGCGCCAGGGCGCTCGACGGCACCGCGGCCGATTCCTCCGGCAACCCGTCCAGCAGCGTCTGGCGTCTCGTAGAAACGATCACCACATGACAGCGAACGCGATCGTGCGGCCGTACGGGGATACCACCGGGGACGGCATGGTGCAGCTGTCGTTCACCCTGCCGGTACCGGCCGACAAGCGGGCCGAGGGAGCCGCGCTGCAACTGGCCGGGAAGATGGGCCTGGACCCCGCGATGGTGGTACACGCCAAGCCGATGGGCGACGCGTTCACCTTCTTCGTCGTGTACGGGCGGGTGAACCACCTCGTCGACCTGGCCGCGGTACAGGTCGTGGAGCGGGACTTCCCGCTGCTCGCGGCGAAGGAGATCAACACCCTGGTACGGCGGCGGCTGCGCCGCAAGCTCGTGGTGGTGGGCGCCTGCGTCGGTACCGACGCGCACACCGTGGGCATCGACGCGATCCTCAACATCAAGGGCATCGCGGGGGAGAAGGGCCTGGAGTACTACCGGGAGCTGCGGGTGGTGAACCTGGGTGCCCAGGTCAGCGTGCCGGACCTGGTGGAGCGGGCGCGGGCGGAGCGGGCCGACGCGGTGCTGGTGTCGCAGGTGGTGACGCAGCGGGACGCGCACCTGCACAACACCCGGGAGATGGCGGCGGCGTTCCGGGAGGCGCTGCCGGCGGCGCGCCGCCCGCTGCTGGTGGTGGGTGGGCCACGGTTCGACGAGATGATGGCCGCCGAGCTGGGCGTCGACCGGATCTTCGGGCGCGGTACGACGCCGCGGGAGGTGGCCAGCTACCTGGTCCACGCGTTGGTGACGAGGGGTGGCAGATGATCAGCGTGACGCACCGCCGGTACGTGCCGTACGCGCACGCGCACTACGCCGGCAGCCTGGTGGACGGCGCGTACGCGCTGGGCCTGTTCGGGGACGTGGCCACCGAGCTGTGCATCCGGATGGACGGCGACGAGGGGCTGTTCGCGTCGTACGCGGACGTGCAGTTCGTGGCGCCGATCCGGGCGGGTGACGTGCTGGAGGTGACCGGGTCGGTGACCCGGGTGGGCAACCGCAGCCGCACGGTCGAGTTCTCCTGCGCGGTGGTGTGCCGGGGCCGGCCGGACAAGGGCCCGTCGGCGGCGGAGGTCCTCGATCCGCCGATCGTCGCGGTGACCGCGACCGGGACCGTCGTGGTTCCGTGACCCTGCTCGCCTGCGCGGACGTGGGGTCCACGTTCACCAAGGTGGCGGTGGTGGACGCGGACACCGGCGAGCTGTGCGGCGCGGCGGCGCATCCGACCACTGTGGACACTGACGTGCTGGACGGGTTGGACGCGGCGGTGGCAGCGGCGGGTGGCGCCGGGTACCCGCTGCTGGTGTGCTCCAGCGCCGGCGGTGGGCTGCGGCTGGCGGTCGTCGGGTACGAGCGGCTGGTGACGGCGCGGGCGGGTACCCGGGTCGGGCTGTCGGCCGGCGCGCGGGTGGTACACGTGGCGGCCGGGCCGCTGGACGGTACCGGGGTGGCCGCGCTGCGCGCTGCCCGGCCGGACGTGGTGCTGCTGGTCGGCGGGACGGACGGCGGCGACGCCGAGGTACTTGTCCACAATGGACAGCGGCTGGCCGGGGCGCGGCTGCGGGTACCGGTGGTGGTGGCCGGCAACGCGGACGCGCGGGAGCGGGTGGCGGGGGTGCTGGCCGGGCGCGGGGTACCGGTGGTGGTGGCGGGCAACGTGCTGCCCCGCATCGGCGTGCTGGACCCGGGTCCGGCGCGGGCGGCGATCCGGGAGGTGTTCACCCGGCACGTGATCGGCGGCAAGCGCCTGTCCCGGGGTACCCGCTTCGCCCGGCTGGTCCGCGCGGCCACCCCGGACGCGGTGCTGGCCGGGGTGGAGCTGCTCGCCGACCGCACCGGCGGGGACCTGGCCGTGGTGGACGTGGGTGGGGCCACCACGGATGTGTACTCGGTGCGCGCCCCGGATCCGGAGCGCGACGTGGGGCCGCGCCGGGAGGCTGCCGGTACCCAGTGGCGGGGCCGGACCGTGGAGGGGGATCTGGGGGTGCGCTGGAGCGCTCCCGGGGTGGTGGAGGCGGCCGT
>DATEJJ010000834.1:0-2369 GCA_035278125.1 Rugosimonospora sp. | reverse complement strand
AGGTCTCCGCCCGGGTGATCGAGCCGGGCGACCCCGTCGTCGTGGACATCGGCGGCACCATGCCGTCCGGGTACTGCTCCGACAGCACCCGGGTGTACCTCGCCGGCGACCGGGCGCCGGACGGCTTCCTCGCCTACTACGAGGTGCTCGCCGCCGCGCAGCGGGCCGCGGTCGCCGCGGTACGCCCGGGTGTCACCGCCGAGGCCGTGGACGCGGCGGCCCGGGAGCCGATCACGGCGGCCGGGTTCGGCGCGGAGTTCCTGCACCGCACCGGGCACGGGATCGGCCTGTCCACGCACGAGGAGCCGTACCTGGTGACCGGCAACCGGCTGCCGCTGGCGCCCGGGATGTCCTTCTCGGTCGAGCCGGGCATCTACCTGGCCGGCCGGCACGGCGCGCGGATCGAGGACATCGTGGTCTGCACCGACTCCGGCGTGGAGCGGTTGAACACCCTGCCGACCGATCTGGTGGTGCTCGCATGAGCGTCGATCGCATCCTGCCCTCGGGGGAGGCGTACGACCTGCTGGACCTGGTGCGCGAGATCGCCGACCGGGAGCTGGCCCCGCGTGCGTCCGACTTCGAGGCGCGGGGCGAGTTCCCCCGCGAGGTGGTCCGCACCCTGGGCCGGTCCGGCCTGCTCGGGCTGCCGTACGACGAGGAGTACGGCGGGGGCGGGCTGCCGTACCTGGTGTACCTGCAGGTGCTGGAGGAGCTGGCGGCGCGCTGGCTGGCGGTGGCCGAGGCGGTCTCGGTACACACGCTGTCCTGCTATCCGCTGGCGACCTACGGCACCGACACCCAGCGCAAGCGGCACCTGCCGGACCTGCTCGGCGGCGAGCTGCTGGGCGCGTACTGCCTCTCCGAACCGCAGGGCGGCTCCGACCCCGCCGCGATGACCACCCGCGCCGAACCCGACGGGGACGCGTACCGGCTCAGCGGCACCAAGGCATGGATCACCCATGCCGGGCGGGCCGACTTCTACACGGTCTTCTGCCGCACCGACGGGCCGGGCGCGCGCGGCATCAGCTGCCTGCTCACCGACGCGACCAGCCCGGGCCTCCAGCCGCAGCGCCCGGAGCGCACCATGGGACTGCGCGCCTCCCCCGTGGCGCAGATCGTGTTCGACGGCGTGCACGTGCCCGGCGAGCGGCTGCTGGGGGAGCGGGGCGGCGGCTTCGGCATCGCGATGCGCGCCCTGGACTCGGGGCGGCTGGGCATCGCCGCGTGCGCGGTCGGCCTGGCCCAGGCGGCGTTGGACTACGCGGTCGGGTACGCGCGCCAGCGCGAGCAGTTCGGCGCGCCCATCATCTCCTTCCAGGGCCTGGGTTTCCTGCTGGCCGACATGGCCACCCAGGTGGCGGCGGCCCGCGCGCTGACCCTGGACGCGGCCCGGCTGCGCGACGCCGGCCGCCCGTACAGCGTCCAGGCGGCCGAGGCGAAGCTGTTCGCCACCGACACGGCGATGCGGGTGACCACCGACGCGGTGCAGGTGCTCGGTGCGGCCGGGTACGTGACCGACCATCCCGTGGAGCGGTACCTGCGGGAGGCGAAGGTGCTGCAGATCGTGGAGGGTACCAACCAGATCCAGCGGCTGGTCATCGCGCGGGCGCTGGCCCGCGCCTGAGCCGTTTGCGTAAGCCGACGCATGGCCGACGCCGCCCGGCGCGGTACGGGCCCACCCGGTCTGCCCCGGCGGCCGGATCCGGGTAGGTTCTGGGCCGTGGAAGAGACCGATCGCGCGGTCGTCGCCGCGCTCTCCGCGGACGGCCGGCTGTCCTACACCGACCTCGCCGACAAGGTGGGCCTGTCGGTGTCCGCGGCGCATCAGCGGGTACGCCGGCTGGAGCAGCGCGGCGTCATCAAGGGGTACGCGGCCCGGATGGACTTCGAGGCGATCGGCCTGCCGCTGACCGCGTTCGTGGCGATCCGCCCCCTGGACGCGGCGGCGCCGGACGACGCGCCGCAGCGGCTGTCCAGCCTGCCCGAGATCGAGTCGTGCTACTCGGTGGCCGGGGAGGACTTCTACCTGCTGCTGGTACGGGTGGCGAGCCCGGGGGACCTGGAGCGCCTGCTGCAGGAGATCCGGATGGCGGCGAACGTGACGACCCGCACCACGGTCGTGCTGTCCACCCCCTACGAAGGCCGCCCACCCCGCTTCTGACCGCGCGCACTGCCGCCGCGCCGGCCCGTTGCCCCGGGGCGGTGCTAGCTCGCCGGGGCGTTCCAGCGGTGGACGGCACGGCGGGCGTGCTCGTGGCCGAGGATGCTGAGCGTGGCCGTGTCGAGCATGAGCAGCCCGCCGGCGGACGGCGGCAGCCCCACCCAGCGGGCGCCCGCCACGCGGAGGCTGTGGCCGTGGGCGACCAGCG
>DATEJJ010000833.1:0-2107 GCA_035278125.1 Rugosimonospora sp. | reverse complement strand
CGAGCACGAGCAGGCCCGCGCAGAGCGGGGCCACCGCGACGGCCGCCGCCGCGGCACCGTCGCGGACGATGCGCAGCGCCGCCCCGGTGTCGGGATTCTCCACAATGGAGGGTATGCGCAGCAGGATGGCGCGTACCCGTTCCGTGGCGATCCGCAGCGTCATCGGCAGCAGTACGCTCGCGCCCAGGATGCCCAGCCACGCGCCGAAGTCGGGGGTACGCCCCAGCCGACCCTCCTGCCGCACCTGCTTCCGCCGCTGCGGAGTGGCCTTCTCGGTGCGCTCCTCGCCATTCACGCCGGCCTCACCCGCCCGCCGCGCCGAGGATCGCCCGGACCAACTCCGTCACGAGGCTGCGCACCGACTCCGGGAGCACCATGATGGCGCTGCCGGCCAGTACCAGCGTCAGCAGGATCTTCGCGGGGAAGCCGAGCGCGAACGCGTTGAGCGCGGGCGCCACCCGGTTCAGCAGGCCGAGTGCCACGTCCGCGCAGAACAGCACGGCGATCAGCGGTCCGGCGATCTGCAGCGCGGCCACGAACATCGCGGGCAGCTCGTACGTGAGGATACGGTCCACAGTGGAGACCGGGAGCGTACCGTCCAGCGGCAGCGTCCGGTACGACAGGAGGAACCCGTGCAGCACCATCTGGTACCCGTCGCTGGCGAACAGGAGGGTGATGGCGAGCAGGTGGTACAGGCGCCCGAAGATGGAGCTCTGGCTCATGGAGAAGGGGTCGAACGCGAAGGACAGGTTGATCCCGCCGAACAGGTCGATGAGGTCGCCGGCCGCCTGCACCGCACTGAAGATGAGCGCGGCGATGAACCCGAGCGCCGCACCCACCACCATCTGCTCCACGGCACTGGCCAGCAGCGCGGGTACGGTCGTCGCGGGCACGTGCGCGGCGATCGACGGTACCACCGGCAGCGAGATGGCCACCGACAGCAGGGCCTTGACCGGCGTGGGCAGCAGCCGGGAGTCGAACGGCGGCGCGACGATCAGCCAGGCGCCCGCGCGGATCGACGCGAGCAGCAGCGCGATCAGCCCGTCCAGCGGTACCTGCGCCAGCACGAGGTCAGCCGTTGCCGACCAGGTGCGGGATCTGGCCGTACAGGTCGGTGGTGAAGGAGACCAGCTCGTGCAGCATCCAGTTGCCGGTAACCAGCAGGGCGATGCCGACGCCGATCGCCTTGGGTACGAAGGAGAGCGTGACCTCCTGGATCTGGGTCACTGACTGGAACAGGGACACGGCGAAGCCGACCACCAGCGCGGTGAGCAGCACCGGCGCGCCGAGCTTCGCGGCCGCGGTCATCGCCTGCAACGCGATGTGGATGACATCGGTGTCCGACATGCGTCCCCCCGGAGAATGTGGCTCAGTAGCTGGAGACCAGCGCGGTGACGATGAGGCCCCAGCCGTTCACGAGAACGAACAGGAGCAGCTTGAACGGCAGCGACACGGTCACCGGGGGCAGCATCATCATGCCCATCGACATGAGCGAGGCGGCCACCACCATGTCGATGATGAGGAACGGGACGTAGATGACGAAGCCGATGATGAACGCGGCGCGCAGCTCGGAGAGCACGAACGCGGGTACCAGAGTGGACAGTGGCACCTTGCTCGGGTTCGCCGGGCGCGGCAGGTTGCCGACCTTCGTCAGCAGCGCGATATCGTCTTTGCGGGTATGCGCAAGCATGAACGTGCGCAGCGGTGCGACGCCATCGCGGAAGGCGACCGTCTGCGTCTTGTCGCCGTGCAGGTAGGGCTGCACGCCGTCGTGGTTCATGTCGGACAGTACCGGACCCATGATGAACATGCTGAGGAACAGCGCGAGCCCGGCCAGTACCTGGTTGGGTGGCACGTTGGTCAGGCCCAGCGCGTTGCGGGTGATACTCAATACGACAAAGACCTTGGTGAAGCTGGTACACAGCAGCAGCAGCGCGGGCGCCACGGACAGCAGGGTGAGCGCGACCAGGATGACGATGGTGTTGCTGGGTTTGTTGTTGCCGTTGACGGTGACGTTCACCGTACCGTTGCTGCCGGTGGAGGCGCTGACGCCGGCCGGCGCGGCCGGTGGGCTGGGCGGCGCAGGCGCGGCCGGCACACCGACCAC
>DATEJJ010000832.1:0-8315 GCA_035278125.1 Rugosimonospora sp. | reverse complement strand
GAGGTCGCGGGCGAGGTCGCGGGCGAGGTCGCGGTCGAGGGCGCGGTCGAGGGCGACGGCGAAGTCGAGGGCGCGGTCGAGGGCGCGGGCGCGGTCGAGGGCGAGGGCGAGAACTAGCAGGAGGCTGACTGCGTTGATCGTGGCGGAGAACCGGGGATCGGAACGCAGTGTCAGCCGGGTGCGTGGATCGGGCTGGCGCACCGTGGCGGCCAGCAGCGCGAAGACCCTGAAGGTGTATCGGTCGCGGGCAGCAGTGCCGGCGGCTGGGGCGACCGGTTCGGTTTCTGGCCCGGTCATGGGCTGGCCGGAGCCGGCCGGTGCCGGGTCCGCACTCGTCCCAGATGGAAGGATCGCGGCCAGACCCGCCTCGACGTCCAGGACCTCGTCCAGCTCGGAGACTAGGCGGGTTTGCCGTGCGGGCAGGAGCGCGTCGGCCAGACCCGCCTCGACGTCCAGGACCTCGTCCACGCCGGCGAGGAACGCCGTGTGGCCTGCGGTCAACGCGGTGAGCGCGTCGTCGGCGAGGGGATCGGCGTCATGACGGTCCATCACTGTTCCCCCTTCCAGGTAGGACCGAGGATCCCGAGCAGGGCCTTGCGTGCCTGGTAGAGGGACGCCCGGACGGCTTGCGATGTCATCTTCAGCTCGGCGGCGATCTCGGCAGGGGTGAAACCGTCGAACGCCCAGGAAACGACCTGGCGCTGTCGGAAGGAAAGCGCCCGGACGGCGGTGAGGAAGTCCTGCCGCCGTTCCCAGGCGACCAGGTCGGCGTCTGCGCGTCGCAATGGAACTGGCTCGGGCAACTCCTCGGTGGGGTACTCCACGGTGGCGGCCATGCGCCGGCCATAGGCCCGAGAGGCGACTGTCCGAACCCAGGCACGGGGATTCTCAATGCTGCCCCAGCGTTGCCGAGCCTCGAGCATCGTGTCCTGCGCGACCTCGATGGCGTCATCCACTCGCGCGCCGAGTTGAAGCAGAAAACCCACCAACGCCCGGGTGTCCTGCCGGTAGAAGGCAGTAAACGCCGCGTCCGCAGCAGGATTCGGGGGCTCCGCGGGACTCGTCCGAGCGCTGGCGACGCCCGGAGCGCCGACCGTCGAGCGCCAGTCAGGTGGTTCCTCGTCCTGCACGGCCACCATCTGCTCCGTCCGGTCAGCGCTGAATCAGGGCTGGGAATACGGTTAGCACCAGCGTGGTGCCATCCGGCCTGATCTCACACAAGTGGCCGCCCGCCGGCAACGCCGCTACCGCGATGGCCAGAGACTCCCCACGAGCGCGCTCGTGTTCTCGTTGGATACGAGCGCGTAGCCACGTTACGTATACCCGCGCGGCCTGGCCGAGGGCCAGCGAAACCGTTCCTACCAGGACCGGATCCATCGGGCTGCTCCTTCCCTGCCGACGCCCGGCTCGAAGAGCGCCAGGTCGTTACAGCAGAGAGGCCCGCGCGGGCCTCACCGTGAAAGGACAACCAAGGTTTTCGACGGAACCGCGCCAGTCTTGCACTGATCGAGATTCAACACTCCAACTCGGTGGACACGGCCGCCACGTGGATCTGGGCGGCGGCTACGCGTACTGCTGCGCGTCAACGACCCGGCCGCGTGGAATCCCGGCAGTCCAGGTCCTGGATATGATGGGATTAACTGGTAATCGTCGTTATGTCGCCTTCTCGGCCCGGCTTACTCAGGGTGGGGCATGCGGTGTACCCCGGCCCGCGCGAGGAGGGCCTACCGGGGGTTGGCGTCGCAACAGGAGGGTCAGAACTTCGCGGCGCGGCGCGGCGCCGCGGTGGGGGCGAGCGCCGCGACCAGGGCGGTGACCGTGGTCGTCGCGGTGTACAGCAGGGCTCCCATTGCCTACCACGGTCCAGACTGCCCAGGGGCCAACTCGTGTTGGCGCCAGCCCGGTCCGGCCGTCCACATCGGACGCTCACGGTGCATACCGGCCGCCGGCACCGTGAGGACACCCGTCAACCGGGGTGAGCAACCCGGACGTGTCCACGGCCGTCGGCACGCTCGTCATCCTCACACTGCTGCCGAGCAGGAACCCAAACCGGGCTCGCTCCCCGTCCTCACCGTCAACGACGGACCGTCCTCATCCAGCGTGCCGGGTAACACCACTGGCTACGCCTTGATGCACAACAGCCCACCCCGCACCTGGCCCTGGGCCGCGCAACTGGTCACCGCGATCGACACTATCCGCCGGATGCCGATGCCCGCGACCTGAACCACGCCCTCCGCCCCGACAAGCAGGATGAGCCCAACGAGACCACGTCCACCGCCGCGACAGCCGCCACTCGCCACACCCGACACCAGGCATACATCCGCTACTGACGATGTCACCCGGTCGGGCGGCACCCAAGATCAACCCCGGCAAGAATCAGGGTTGGCGTGCGGCCCATAAAACGGGCACACGTTGGCTTCGAGGAACAGGCCGGACATACGCAGGATCCAGGTCGGGTTCATACCTGGCGCGTCGAGCGGACCCTGGAGCGTCAGGTTCAGCAACCCCACGTAGGCATCCGTCCAGGAACGTAGGGTCTGGCCGAGTTCACGGTCTCTGCTCCCGTACGGTTCGTCGGCAGGCTGCGGGACTACTACGTCGTGGGCCCACCGGGCTACATTGTGCGTACCGCCTCGTAGTCCCAGGTAGAAGACGAGCTGAATCGACTTACGCGCACCGTCAGTCGGCGCGACCGCGACCCGCCCGCTCACTACCCTTCCCGGTGGCGTCTCATTGAGGCCGCGGGTCAGCCGTTCCCCGACGACGGACCAAGTCCACGTCGACCGCACCGCGCGGAGCGCGCGGGCTGGCCTGAATCTGCAGCCGGGGCTACCGATCGCCAAGTGGCAACACATCGGTGAACAGATAAGTGGCCGGTAAGACCCTTGCCACACCGAAGGGTGCCAGACACCCAGATGTTCCACGTAATGCCGTTGATCGGCTCGATCTTCACGTACAGTTCGGTAACGAGGGGTTGCAGATCGACGTGTACGTCGCCTCTGTAGTCACCGGTGCTCAGCAACGTCGATCACGGATGCCTTCGCCCTTATTCGCTATCCCGTTTTTCAACCGTGACTCCCTCTCCGTTAACGTCATGGCCTCATGCTGTTCCGGGGATCATCTTAGTGCGACGACGCCGGTGTGCGGGATGCGAGCCTGCTTCGCGTCGTGTATTCGAAAACCGTCAATCGTCGCGCTGGCTACTTGGTCAGGGGTGCTGGGTCATTCATCTGATTGACCGCCCATCTGGTCCCGCATAGGTTGATCCGGTGCAGCATACGTGTCTCAGCGCTCGCGGTTGTGTGGAAGCAAGTTCACTGAGTCAAGTCCGGCACGGATTACCTGTTCGAATGATATGCCTGCCATCGACAGTTGATCTGACCTCGCCGTATAGGGGGCACGTGCCGCCAAATACGGTGCATGTCAACGTGGAGGCTGAATAGCATGCGGAGGACCTCAGCCGGCACGCGGACGGAGAGTTCGACGCTTGTCCATGCCGATCCGCGGCTGGATCTGGTCGAGCAGCCTTTCCTGGACGTCGTTGGACTGGTCAAGCGATACGGGTCTAGGACCGCCGTGGACGGTGTGACCTTCCGTATCGCCAAGGGGGAGTGTTTCGGCCTGCTGGGCCCGAACGGGGCTGGCAAGACGACGACCATCCTTGCGGTGTGCGGCCTGTCGCGACCGGATGCCGGCAGCGTGCGGATCGGGGCGTCCCCGGCATCGCCGACCGGCGTCCAGGCTCGGCAGAAAATCGGGTATGTGCCGCAGGATCTCGCCGTGTACGAGGATCTGTCCGGCCGGGAGAATCTCAGTTTCTTCGGTCGTCTGTACGGGCTGCGGGGTCGAGGGTTGAAGGACCGGGTCGACATGACCTTGGATTTCGTCGACCTCGGTGGCCGTGCCAACGACAAGGTGGCCGGATACTCGGGCGGGATGAAGCGCCGGTTGAACATCGCGGCGGCGCTGCTGCACGAACCGGGCATCATTATTCTCGACGAGCCGACCGTGGGCATCGACCCACAAAGCCGCAACGCAATCCTGGAGAACCTGCTCGACCTGCGGGAGCGCGGCGTGGCGCTGCTCTACACGAGCCACTACATGGAGGAGGTCGAGCGGATCTGCGACCGCATCGGGATCATGGACGCCGGTCGGATCCTGGCCGAGGGTAGCCGGACCGAGCTGATCGCCCTGCTCGGTGACGACGGTGCGCAGATTCGGCTGTCGACCAGTACCACACCCGGACCGGCGCTGTTGGTGGAACTGGCCGACCTGGCCGGGGTGGCGCACGTGACCGCAACCGACACCGGGCTGGACCTGTCGGTACGCGATGTCGGCCGGGTGCTGCCCGGCGTGGTGGCGGCGACGGGTCGGCACGGAGTCCAGGTCAACGGAGTGTCCGTGGAACAGCCCGACCTGGAAACCGTGTTCCTGCACCTGACCGGCAAGGCGTTGCGGGATGTCTAGCGGGATGTCCCGGCCGGGCGCGCTGCGCGCCATATTCGGCAAGGAACTGCGCCAGGCATGGCGGGACCGGTCGCTCTTGCTGCTGATTCTCGTTGTACCGCTGGCGCTGGCCGGGATCACCAGCGTCGCGTTCGGTCAGCTGGCCAGCGGCCCAGCCACCAAGATCGGTCTGGTGGACGGCGATCGGGGGCCGGTCGCGGCCGTGCTGATGACCGAGGTACTGCCACACCTGGCCAACGCCGGCGGCAAGCCATTGATCACCATCGTCAGGCTGGTCGACGCCGCCGCTGCCCGGTCGGCGGTACACGACGGCCGGGTTAGTGTGGCCATCCTCATCCCGGCGGGGTTCAGCGCTGCGGTACAGGCCGGTACGAGTAGCCAGCTCACCCTGGTGACCGGCGCCAACGACGGGATCGGCGAGCCGGTCGCGTCCAGCGTCCTGCACGGGTTCACCGCGCAACTGGGTACCAACCAGCTGTCCCTGCGCCTGGTGTCGGCGGACCGGGGCGGCCCACCCGACGCGCAGCTGGTCGGCCAGGCCAACGCCCAACGCAGTCCGGTACGCGTGGCGGACGCGTTGAGCGGCACGCACACGCTGACCGCGCGCAGCTTCTTCGCCCCGGCGATGGTTGTCCTCGCCCTGTTCTTCTGTGGCCAGATGGTCGCCCGTGGGCTCGTGGCCGAACGGGACCGGCGCACCCTGGCCCGGATGGTCCTCGCCGACGTGGCACCATGGCGCATCCTGGCCGCCAAGTATGCTGCAGCCCTGCTCGTCGGGGCGCTGTCCGCAAGCGTCGTGCTCGGCACGTTCGGGGCGTTGGGCGCGCGGTTCGGTGCAGTGTGGGTGCTCGCGCTGCTCGTGCTGTGTTCGAGCGCGGCGATGATCAGCGTGTCGGCGTTGGTCGTCCTGCTCGCGCGCAACGAAGAGCAGGCCGGGACCTTCGGTACCGTCGCGGCATTCGTACTGGCGATCATCGGCGGCAACTTCATCCCGCTGTCCCAAACCCCGAAGTCACTGGCGGACGTGGCCATGTTCACGCCCAACGGGTGGGCGGTCCGCGGGTTCGCCGACCTGTCGGTCGCGACCGGCAGTCCGATACGGGCAGTACTCCCGGCGCTGCTGGTACTCGCCGGGTTCACGGTGCTGGCCGGCGTACCGGCCATGGTGTTGTCGCGGCGCGCGGTGGGAGCGGCCGGTGCGTAGCCTGGGACGGCCGGCACTGGCCATCGCGGTCAACAACCTCGTGCGCCTGGCCCGCCAGCCGCTGATCCTGTTCACCACGTTGGCGCTGCCGTTCATCGTGATCACCGTCGTCGGTCTGGCGCTGCGCGGCAACGCCGGCACCCTCGACGCCGGTGTGGTCGACCACGGCACCGACCAGTTCGCCACCGGGCTGGCCACGGCCCTGGACCGGTCTTCTGCGCTGCACGTGGTCAGGTACGGCTCCGACGCCGACCTCGAAACTGCCGTCCGCCGTGGGCAGGTCGACGCGGGGATCGAGATCCCGGCGGGCTACGGTGACGCGCTGCTGCGCGGTAACGCGACGATCCGGTTCGTCACCACCCCCGACCAGACTCGCGCGGCCGCTGTTCGCGCGCTCACCCTGGCCGCCGTCAACCAGCAGACCCAGGTCGTCCAGTCTGCGGTGTTCGCCCAGCGGTACGGGGGAGTGGACCTCACCACGGCGATGCAGCGGGCGCGCGCGCTGAGCCCCTCGGTCGTCGTTCCGGCGGTTGTTGCGCTCTCCGTCGCTTCTCCGGCCACCACCCGGCTGGGTTTCGACTACACCGCACCGTCGAACCTGGTGCTCTTCGTCGTCATCACCTCGCTCACCTCGTCGGCCGCACTGATCGAGACCCGGGTCCGTGGGATCACCGACCGGATGTTCACCTTCCCGGTGTCCCGGTGGGCGATCCTGTCCGGGGAACTGCTCGGCCGGTTCCTGGTAGCTGCCATCCAGGCGGCGGTGGTACTGGTGGTAGCGACGCTGGCGTTCGGCGTCGACTGGGGCGCCCCGTCGGCGGTCGCCGCGTTGACCGGCGCGCTGTGCCTCTTCGGTGCCGCGCTCGGGATGCTTGTCGGGTTCGCCGCCCGTACCGTCGGGCAGGCCGTCTCGTTCGGCCCCCCCGTCGGGATCCTCCTCGGCATGCTCGGCGGTTGTATGTGGCCGCTGGCGATCGTCGGAGACACCCTCCGCCGGCTGGGTCACGTCTCGCCGGACGCGTGGGCGATGGACGGGTACCTCAAACTCATCAACCAGGGCGCCGGGCTGACGGCGATCGTCCCCCAGGTCGTGGTGATTCTGGGCTACGCCGCGCTGGCCGTGCTGCTCGCCGGTGCCGTGATCAGACGTCGACGAATCTAGGCCGTGCCGTGTCCTGAAGCAACGCTCGGGATGTGCGTATCCGCTTCCGCAGGCGGGGGCCGCAATGGAGGTAAGTGAATGACCGACAACCGTGACGCGATCGCCATCGTCGGCTTAGGCTGCCGCCTGCCCGGCGGCGTCGACAGTCCGCAGACGTACTGGGATCTGCTCACCTCGGGCCGCGATGCGCTGGTGGACATCCCGGAAAGCCGTTGGCAGGCGGGCAGGTTCTTCGACGCGGACGGTACGGCGGGCACCAGCCGGGTACGGCGCGGCGGCTTCCTGACCGGGCCGGTGGACGAGTTCGACGCCGCGTTCTTCGGCATCTCGCCCCGCGAGGCCGACCACATCGACCCGCAGCAACGGCTGCTCCTCGAGGTGAGCTGGGAGGCGATCGAGGACGCCGGTACCCCGCTGGAGCGGCTGGCCGGGACCGCGGTCGGCGTCTTCGTCGGCGGGTTCACCCTCGACTACAGCCAGATGCAGTTCGGTGACGCCGACCGGTCGGCGGTGGCCGCACACACCGCCACCGGCACGGTGATGACGATGCTGTCCAACCGGATCTCGCACGCGTTCGATTTCGTGGGCCCGAGCCTGACCGTCGATACCGCCTGCTCGTCGTCGTTGGTCGCCGTACATCTGGCCTGCCGGTCGCTGTGGGCCGGTGAGAGCACGCTCGCCCTCGCGGGCGGCGTCAACCTCATGCTCAGCCCGAATTTCACCATTGCCGCCTCCCAGGGCGGGTTCCTCTCGCCCACCAGCCGTTCGCGTCCGTTCACGGCCGGCGCCGACGGGTATGTGCGGGGCGAGGGCGCCGCGGTCGTCGTCCTCAAGCGGCTGTCCGACGCGACCGCCGACGGGGACGCGGTCTACACGGTCATCTGCGGTACGGGGATCACCCAGGACGGACGCACGAGCGGCATCACGGTACCCAACGGGGCGAGCCAGCAGCGGGCGATGCGCGCGGCCCTGTCCGCCGCGGCGGTGGCCCCCGCATCGGTCCGCTACGTCGAGGCGCACGGCACCGGTACGCAGGTCGGGGACCCGATCGAGGTGAACGCGATCGGCGCGGTGTACGGTCCGGACCGCGGCCCCGACGACCGGTGCCTCATCGCCTCGGTCAAGGCCAGCATCGGCCACCTGGAGGCCGCCGCCGGGGCAGCGGGGCTGGTCAAGGCGGCGTTGTGCGTGTGGCACCGCCAGCTACCGGCACACCCGCCGATCGAGGCGGGCAACCCGGCGATCGACCTCGACGCGCTGCGCCTGACGATCCCGACCGGGTCGACCCCGCTGGCGCCGTCCGACGGTGTCGTCCGGGCGGCGGTGAACTCGTTCGGGTTCGGCGGTACCAACGCCCACGTCGTGATCGAGAGTGCCCCCGCGACGCCGCGGGCGGTCCCCGGTGGCGGCCGCCCGGCCGAACCGGTCCTGCCGGTGTACCCGCTGGCCGCCCGCGCCACCACCGCACTTCCCGCACTGGCC
>DATEJJ010000831.1:0-14211 GCA_035278125.1 Rugosimonospora sp. | reverse complement strand
CGAGCCGGGCGCCGCGTCGGGGCGGCAGCGCCGGCACGCGCGGAAGCCGGCCCGCTGGGCCGTGGCGGCGGTCGGGTAGAACCGCACGTTGTCCCGCTTCGGCGTGGTGGCCGGGCAGGACGGCCGGCAGTAGATGCCGGTGCTGGTGACGGCGGTGACGAACCAGCCGTCGAACCGCCCGTCCCGGCTGTCCACGGCCCGGTAGCAGCGCTCGAAGTCGAGGGCGATGGCCCGGTCGTCTCCATCCATGCCCTCGATCCTGCCCCGCCGGAGCCGTCACGGCTCGCGGCTTTCGGACATCAACGTTGGAGATCGCCGGCTGGCACGGGCGATGGAGGTGGGATGAGGGGTCTTATTCGGTGGGGGTGATGGCGATGGCGATCGTGCCGGCCCTACCGCGGCGGAGGCGGCTGCCGGCGATCGTGATCCGGCCGATCAGGCCGTACTTGCGCCGCAGCAGGGCGCGCACGCGCGCCGTACCGGCCGCGTCCAGCAGCCGCGCCGTCGCGGGTACCGCGTCGCCCTGCGGACGGCCGCGTACGTCGCACGGGGCGACCGTGACCGCGGGGTTGCGGCGGATCCGTTTCACCTTGCCGGCGGCCGCCGGCGTCCACACCGCGAACTGCTCCCCGTCGGCCACCACCCACAGCGGCGTGGGCACCGCCGTGCCGTTCTTGCGGAACGTCGTCAGCAGCACGTAGCTGCCCGCGCCGAGCCGATCCACCGCTGGGTCCATGCCCGAACCTTAGCGAACGCTCAGCGCTCGGCGCGCGACTCGCCGCTCACTGCTCGGGCAGCGGCAGGTCGAGCTGCTTGCGGACCTCCTGCTGCACCGTCAGTTTGTCCGGTCGGGCATCGATGGACACCACGAACTCCTTGCGCCGGAACAGTTCCAGCACCGGGTTGGTCTTCGCGTGGTAGTCGCGCAGCCGCGAGGCGAGCGCCTCCTCGGTGTCGTCCTCGCGGCTGGCCAGCGCGCCGCCGCACACGTCGCAGCGGCCCTCGCGGCGCGGGCGGTGCGCGATCAGGTTGTAATCCATGCCACACCGCGTGCACAGCCGGCGCGCCAGGACCCGGCGGCGGACCTCCTCGTCGGGTAGATCGAGGTGTATCACCGCATCGATGTCGTAGCTCTCCAGGAAGAACTCGGCCTGCGGGCGGTTGCGCGGGAACCCGTCGATGACGAAGCCGAAGTTCCAGTCGTGCTGCTCCAGGCGGGTGCGCACCACCGAGCCGACCAGGTCGTCGCCGACGAGTTCACCGGCGGCCATGACCCGGCGTACCTGGGCGCCGATCTTGGTGTGGCTCTGGACATGCCAGCGGAAGATGTCGCCGACGCTGATGTGCACCAGATCGAGGTCGTGGGCGAGCATGCCGGCCTGGGTACCCTTGCCGCTGCCCTGTACCCCCATGATCACGTACTTGCGCATGCTCGCATCCTGCCAGCGCTACCGGTCGTCACCTGCGCGATCTTAGACTCCCCAGATGAACGGAGATCCTGTGGGCCGTGTCCGCTTCATGGACGCGCAGCCGGTGAACCTGGACGGCTTCGCCCGCGAGGACCCGGCGCTCGGCCTGGTCGCGCTGCGCAGCCCCGGGGATCCCGAGCCTTCCCTGGTGGTACGCGACGGCGCGGTGGTCGAGCTGGACGGCCGGGCCGCGGCCGACTTCGACACGGTGGACGCGTTCATCGCGGCGCACGGGATCGACGTGGCCGTGGCACCGGAGGCGATGGCGCTGGGCGACATCGAGGCGGCCCGGCTCTTCGTGGATCCGGCGGTACCGCGCGCGGAGGTGGTGCGCCTCGCGGCGGGGATGACGCCCGCGAAGCTGGCCCGGGTGGTGGCGGAGTTGCGCCCGGCCGAGCTGATGCTCGCGATGACCAAGCTGCGCGCCCGGCGTACCCCGAGTAACCAGGCACACGTGACGAATCGCCTGGACGATCCGCTACTGCTCGCGGCGGACGCGGCCACCGCTGCCGCGTACGGGTTCCGGGAGCTGGAGACGACGGTACCGGTGCTGGCGGACGCGCCGTCCAACGCGGTCGCGGTGACGGTCGGGGCCGCGGTCGCCTCGCCCGGCGTGCTCGTGCAGTGCGCCGTGGAGGAGGCGATGGAGCTGGAGATGGGTATGCGCGGGCTCGTCTCCTACGCGGAAACGGTGAGCCTGTACGGGACCGAGTCGGTGTTCTCCGACGGAGACGATACGCCGTGGTCCAAGGCGCTGCTCACGTCGGCGTACGCGAGCCGGGGCATCAAGATGCGGGTGTCGTCGGGCGCGGGCGCCGAGGTGCTGATGGGCGGCGCCGAGGGCTGCTCGATGCTGTACCTGGAGTCGCGCTGCGTATCGCTGGCGCGGGCGATCGGCGCACAGGGGGTACAGAACGGCGGGATCGACGGGGCGAGCGTGGCGGCGGCGGTACCGCGCGGGGTGCGCGAGATGATGTGCGAGAACCTGATGGTGATGGCGCGCAACCTGGAATCGTGTACCGGTAACGACGCGCTGATGTCGGAGTCGCACGTACGCCGCACCTCGCGTACCTTGCCGATCCTGCTCGCGGGCAGCGACTACATCTGCAGCGGCTTCGGCTCGATCCAGCGGTACGACAACATGTTCGGACCGTCCAACTGGAACGCCGAGGACATCGACGACTGGCTGGCCATGCAGCGGGACTGGGGCGTGGACGGTGGCCTGCGTACCGCGGACCCGGCCAGCCTGGGGTGGCTGCGGCGCCGCGCCGCCGAGGCGGTCCGCGACGTGTACCAGTGGCTGGGGCTGGCCGACTTCGAGGACGCGCACGTGGACCGGGCGGTGGACGCGGCCGGCTCGAAGGACCTCGGCGAGCCGGATCCGATGGTGGTTCTCTCCGCGGCGCAGGCGATCCGCTCCGCCCGACTGTCCGCATTGGACATCGCGCAGGCGTTGCGGGAGACGGGGTACGAGGAGGAGGCGCGGCGCGTGCTGGACATGTTGGTGGCCCGGGTACACGGGGACCACCTGCAGACGGCGGCCATCTTCGACGAGTCGATGCGGGTACTGAGCCTGGTCACCGACCCGAACGACTACGCCGGCCCGGGTACCGGGTACCGGCCGGACGCGGGGCGGCAGGCGGAGATCGACGCGATCCGCCAGCAGCGGGGCGTGGCCGACTTGCGCGCCGATCAGGCCCGGTCGCGCAGTGCGGCGCTGGTTCCGCGTGGCGTGGCAGGCTTCGGTACGGACCCGCGCGAGGTGGTCATCGGGGTGTCTCCGGGCGTGGGCCGGGCGGTCTGGCGTACCCTCAGCGGTCTGCTCGTCACGGACGTCCTGGGTGAGCTGCTGGACGGCCTGGAGGAGGAGGGTTGCCTGGCCCGGATCGTCCGGGTGAACGCCACGATCGACCTGGGCATGGTGGGTCTGACCGCGGCCCGGCTGGCCGGCTCGGGCATCGGCATCGGCTTGCAGGGCAAGGGAACCGCGCTGATCCACCGGCGGGATCTGGCGCCGCTGGCCAACCTGGAGCTGTACAGCATCGCGCCGATCGTGACCCGGGACCTGTACCGGCTGCTCGGGGCGAACGCGGGCCGGCACGCGAAGGGTGCGACACCGGTGCCGGCGCGCAATCCCTATACGGATGAGGCGATCGAGGCGCGGTACCACACGAGCGTCATCGCCCTGGTGGCGCTGGAGCGGGACTGTGCCGATCCGGCCGCTGGCCCGGAAGAGCTGGAGTTCGTGCGGTGAAGGCGTTTTCGGGGCGGCCGGCCGGTGAGTTGACGCTGGAGGCGTTGCGGCGCGAGGAGTTGGGCGCGGACGACGTGCGTATCCACCCGGAGACGCTGGAGCACCAGGCCCGGGTCGCGGAGGCCCATGCCAACCCGCAGCTGGCGGAGAACTTCCGGCGGGCCGCCGAACTCGCCACGCTGCCGGAGCAGGAGGTGCTCGCGCTGTACGAGGCGCTGCGGCCGCGCCGGTCCACAGGGGACGAACTCGACGCGCTCGCCGCGAGCCTGGCCGCGCGGGGTGCGGCCCGCTGCGCCGCGCTGGTACGCGAGGCGGCGGCCGTGTACGCCCGGCGCGGGCTGCTGCGTTGACGGTCGCCGCCGGCCTGGACATCGGCAACGCCACGACGGAGGTGGTGCTCGGCCGGCTCGGCGGTGCTGTACCGGAGATCCTGGCGTACGACCGGGTGCCGACCCGGGGGATGAAGGGTTCACCGTCCAGCGTGGACGGTGCGGTGCGGCTGGTTCGCCGGCTGGAGCGGGAGTGCGGGCAGGTGGTTGACGTGGCCTCCGTGGCGCCGCTGCGACCGGTGACCACGCGCGCGGTGGCGCTGCCGGAGCCGACCGTCCACACGGGACGGTTGCGGCTGGTCCGGGCCGGCTCGGGTACCGCGGGCGGGCACGGTACCGCGGTGGCCCCGCCGTTCGCGGTCGGTACCGGTGCGGGGATACCGGGTGCGCCCGTGGTGGCGGTCGTGCCACGGGACCAGGGGTATGCCGGGGCGCTGCCGGAGTTGCGGCGCCTGGCGGAGCACGGCGTGCTGGCGGGCGTGGTGCTCGGGCGGGACGAGGCGGTGCTGGTGGCCAACCGGCTGGGCGTGCCGGTACCGGTGGTTGATGAGGTGGCCACGGCACCCGCGCTGGCGGCTCAGCTGCTGGCCGTGGAGGTACGCGGAGCCGGGCAGCTGCTGCGCCTGCTCACCGATCCGGTGCGGCTGGCCGCCGAACTCAAGCTGGAGCCAGCCGAGCGCGCCGGCGCGGTACGCCTGGCCGGTCTGCTGGCCGACCGCTCCAACGCGGTGGTGGCACTGGACGCGACCGCTCCGCCCGAACCGCCGGCCCCGGCGCCGTGGACCCCGCCGTACCCGGTCGACGACCTGTACACAGTGGACCTGGGGGCGTTGGCGGACGGTGTGCTGGCCCGGGCCGGCTCGCTGCGCTCGCGCGCCGTGGTGCTCGCCGAGCTGCGCGCGGACGGGGTGGCGGATCCGGCGCCGGCGCTGGCGGACCTGCTCGGGCGCCCGGTACGCACCGCGCCCAGCGAGGCTGGAGCGGCACGGATCGGTGGACTGTCCACACCGGGTGCTGAGCTGGACGCCGCGGTGGTGGACCTCGGCGGTGGCACGATCGACGTAGTGACCGGTGACGGTTCGGTGGTGGTGGCCGGTGCGGGGGAGTTGCTGACCGTGGCCGCCGCCGGGCTGCTGGGTACCACCCGCGCGGCGGCGGAGTGGGCCAAGCGGGGACCGGCGTACCGGGTGGAGGGTGCGCGGATCCTGCTGGGCGAGGACGGCTCGCGTACCTTCCTGGAGGGTCCACTGGGGACGGACGCGGTGGGCGCGCTGGTCACCGCCGGGCCGGGCGGCTGGCTGCCGTTCCACCGCAGCCTGGCACCGGGCGAGTGGCGGGCGCTGCGCCTGCGGCTGAAGGCGGTGGTGCTGGGCGGGAACGTGGCACGGGCGCTGCACGGGCTCGCGCGGGTACCGTCCACTGTGGTCGTCGTGGGCGGGCCGGCCGGGGACGACGAGGTGCTCGCCTGCGTGGCGCGGGAGCTGCCGGACGGTACGGCGGTCGGCCGGGGCAACGCGGCGGGCATCCTCGGGCACCGGTTCGCGGTGGCCTACGGACTGCTGATCGCTTCCGACGATTCAGGCAGCACCTGACCGCCGTCCACCACGATGGTCTGGCCGGTGATGTAGCCCGCCTCCACGCTGGCCAGGAACAGGCAGGCGTGGCCGATGTCGGCGACGTCGCCCAGCCGGCCCAGCGGGATCGACGCGCGCATCTGGTCGAGGTACTCGTCGCCGAGGTCGGCCAGGCCCTCGGTCATGATGTTGCCGGGCAGCACCGCGTTGACGGTGATGCGCTGCCGGGCCAGTTCGATCGCGGCGGTACGGATGAAGCCCAGCTGGGCGGCCTTGCTCGCACCGTAGTGCGACCACGCCGGGAAGCCGGTGATCGGTCCGGTGATGGAGGAGGTGACCACCACCCGGCCCCGCCCGCTCGCGGCCAGCGCCGGCAGGCACGCCTGCACCGCGAAGAAGGTGCCCTTGACGTTGGTGTTGAACACCTCGTCGAACTGCGCCTCGGTCATCTCCGCCAGCCGCGCCTCGGGGAAGATACCGGCGTTCGCGCAGAGCACGTCGATGCCGCCGAAGCGCCGCACCGCCGCCTCGGCCACCCGCCGGCACTCCTCCGGCCGGGACACGTCGGCGGCGACCGTACCCACCGCACCGGGCAGCCCGTCGGCGGCGGCCTTCAGCGCGCCCGGGTCGCGGCCGGCGATGGTGACGTTCGCACCGGCCCCGGCGAACACCTGCGCGATGCCGCGGCCGATGCCCTTGCTGCCACCGGTCACCACCACCGACGTACCGGCGAACGAACTGAACACGGCGCCTCCTCAGGACATGCGGCTCAGGTACTGCTCGGCGAGGTGGCAGCTGCCCTCGGTGTACGCCGCCCCCATCGACTGGGCCAGTTCGGTGCCGGCGTGCGAGCCGATCCACGCGACGAGCAGCAGCCGGCGCATCATGATGAACGTGGACAGCTCCGCCTCGTCCTCAGTGGACAGTGGACGTACCCGGCGGTACCCACGGGTCCACGCGTCGACCAGCTCCGGTACCCGCGGGTCGTCCTCGATGAAGCTGAGCGCCGCGCCCAGGTCGTACAGGTACCAGCTGAAGCCGCAGTCATCGAAGTCGATGACGTATGTGCTGTCCCCGTCCACGAGCAGGTTGGCCAGTCGCAGGTCGGCGTGGACCAGGCCGAACCGGTCGGGACCGCTGCCGTACCGGGCCAGCCGGGTACGCAGCGCCCCGTCCAGCCGGCCGAGCACCTCCCGCTCCGCCGTGCCTACCGCGATCCCGTGCTGCCAGCGCCCCCACCGCGCGGTGGCACCGAACGCGCCGTCGTAGTCCCAGGCGAACCGGGTGAAACCGGCCGGCGGCCGCCAGGAGAGCACGTGCCCGTGCATCCGGGCGGTGATCTCCCCGAGCTGTTCGAACGAGCGCACCAGCCCGTCTCCGGCCGGCTCGCTGCCGGGCAGCCACTCGAACAGCACCGCGTAGCGGGGCTCGCCACCGTCCTCACCGGACAGTGTGACCAGCCTCTCGCCGGCGCGGTCGGGGAGCACGTGCGGGGTGCGTACCCCCGCGTCGGCGCGCAGCGCGTCCAGCCAGTGCAGCTCCGAGGAGATCTCGGCACGGTCGTGGTACCCGCGCCGGTGCAGCCGCAGCACCGTACGCCGGCCGCCCGGCTCGTCCACCGCGTACGTGGCGTTCTCGCTGATGTTCAGCAGGGTCAGGGCCGCCTCCGGCGGCACGTCGTAGCAGGCGAGGGCCGTGCGGGCCAGCCCGTCGAGCCAGTTGCTGGCGTCCGGAGTGGACAGATCGTGCGCGGACACGGTCACGCTCCGTTCGAGGCACGCGGGTACGCGGGAACCGGGCCGGCGGGCGCCACCGGTGTCGCCGGGGTGACCTCGGTGCCGGCCGGTGCCACCATTGTCGTCCAGCGGACCAGCCGCTCGGGCGCCGGGTCGGTACCGGCCCAGCCGGCCACGGTGTCACCGGCGCCGTTGACGTCCAGCCGGGCCACGGGAAGCGCGGCGAGGCAGGCGCGGAGCGTCTCCGGATCGGTGCTGTGTACCGACGCGCGCCGCCCGGCACCCAACCGTACCGCCGCGCGCGCCGCCTGGATGCCCTGCCGTACCGCGCCGACCCGTACCACCGCCAGGGCCGGGCCCGGCTGCGCGGGCGGCTCGACGAGGTCCAGCGGGGCGAGGTGGACCGGGGTGTCGCCGTGCTCCAGCAACCCGATCAGCTCGCTGGCGACCGCCTCGACGACGATCAGCACCGCCGGTGAGGTGTCCACAGTAGAATTGTTGAACGCCCTGGCGCGCCGGATCGCATCGGCGGCTTGTGGGAGGTCTGCGGTGCCGTCCACGAGTACCGGCACGCAGTCCGGCCGGGCCGGCGGTTCCAGCACGAGGTCCGCGTCGTCGCATTCGCCGATCTGGATGACGCCTTCCGGAGCGCCAGCGGCACGGACCGTTTCGGCGAGGATGGCCGCCGCCTGCGTGCACACGTCGCGGCAGGCCGGGTCCGGGCTGAGCAGTAACGCATTGCGGGTGGACAGGCAGGCCAGCACGGTCCGGTAGAGCCCGGCCACCGGCAGCACGGGCGCGATCCGGGCGAGCACCACGCCCACCGGTCGGGGCAGCCGGATCGCGGTGCGGTCCCGGTGCGGGGTGACGAAGTCGCCACCGGGGATCGCGGTGGCCGCCAGGTTCGCCGCCTCCTGATCCGCCACGACACCCACCCCGGTCTCCTGGACGGCCTGGGCGGCGTATCGGGCGGCGTACGCGGCACCCGCCTCGGCCGCGGCCCGGACGATCCGGGCGACGGATTCCCTGTCGTAGCGCGAAAACGCGTCTGCCGCCCACCGGGCCACCAGCTCCGCACTCATGGTGTTGCCTCGGTCCAGGCGGCACGGCGGCCCGCCGCGCTCACGGTAACTCCAGTTCGCTGCGCGCTCACGGGAACACCTCGTTCCGGGACGCGGCCACCGCTGCCTCCGTGCGGTACAGCAGCTCGTCGGCGAGCGCCGGATCCAGCAGCAGCCCCGGCTTGTACTGCAGCACCCGGGGATCCAGCGTCGAGAAGATGGCCCACACACCGCGCTGGTACAGGTGGCGCATGACGTATTTCGCCCCCTCCGGGTGGCCGAACTCCAACCCGACCACCACACCGTTCTGCCGGATGCCGACCAGCCAGTCCGGGTAGCTCGCCTGGATCTCGCGCAGTCCTTGGCCGATCCGGTCCGCGAGGTAGTGCACCCCCGTACGCGTCTGCGGCCGGGTGCAGATCTCCAGTGCCTTGAGACCGGCCAGGCAGCCCAGCTCCGCGCCGCCGAACGTCGAGATGTGCCCGAAGCCGTCCTCGGTGAGCCAGCCGGCGCAGCGCTCGGAGAGCAGGACCGCCGCGATCGGGTACACGCCGCCGGACAGGCCCTTGCCGCTCACCAGGATGTCCGGTGCGATGCCGTGCTTGGTGATGCCCCACAGCTCGCCGGTACGCATCAGGCCGGTCTGTACCTCGTCCGCGATGTACAGCGTGCCGTACCGCTCGCACAGCGCCTTCACACCCTCCAGGTAACCCGGCGCGGGCAGCGGGAAGCCGTACGTCGCGGGGATCGTCTCCATGATGACGGCGGCCACGTCGCGCCCGGCGAGAGCGGTGTCCATCGCGTCGAGGTCGTTGAAGGGTACGTGCGGGAACTCCTCCGGCCGGTCGGCCAGGAAGAGCTTCGCGAACCGGTCGTCACCCGTACCCACGGCGAGGCCGGTGTGCCCGTGGTACGCCTTGATGATTGAGACGATTTTGCGCCGACCCGTGGTGTGCCGCGCGGTCTTCAGCGCGATGTCCACGGCCTCGCCGCCGCCGCTGGCATACGCCACCTTGGTCAGGCCCGGCGGCGCGGTTAGGACGAGCGCCTCGGCCAGCGCGGTGCGGGCCAGCGACGGGAAGTGATGGTTGCCGATGTCGAAGCGGGCCATGCCCTCGGTCACGGCCGCGACCACCTCGGGGTTGCGGTGGCCGAGGTTGTACGTGCCGCCGTTGAGGTGTACGTCGATCAGGCGCCGGCCGGACATGTCGTAGAGGAAGTACCCCTCGCGCCGGTCGATGACCAGCGGTACGCCGGCGTCGAGCCAGAACCGGGTCTTCCCCGGGTTCCAGTACTCGGCCGCCTTGGCCAGCACCTCGTCCTTGTCCGCGAAGGCGAACTGACCGTACTCGAACATCTCGCCTCCGGCCGGTCTTGTCCGCGGGTGATCTAACCTGCGACGCTACTCCGCAGTGGCCTGGAAAGGGCAGACCACTGGCCAGGATGGAGTCGAGCCCATGAGTACGCGGGAGAACCTTGACATATCGGCATTCGAGGACGCACCGGTGCCACGCGCCGCGAATACCCACAAACTCAAAGCCGGGGCGGTCGGCCTGGCGGGTGTGCTGTTCATGGCCGTGGCGAACGCGGCGCCGATCACGGCGATGACCGGCAACGTGCCGATCGCGGTGGCGTACGGGAACGGTCTGTTCGCACCGGGCGGTTTCCTGGTCGCGACAGTCGTGTTAACGCTTTTCACCGTCGGGTACGTGGCGATGGCCCGGCACATCACCACGGCCGGCGCCTTCTACGGCTTCGTCTCGCACGGCCTGGGCCAGGTGTGGGGCATGGCCACCGGCTTCCTGGCCACCATGGCGTATATCGTGTTCGAGGGTTCGCTGATCGGCATCTTCGCCTACTTCGCCAACGACGCGCTGCACACCTGGTTCGGCTGGAACGTCAACTGGCTCCTGATCGGTGTGATCGGTATCGTCATCATCGCGCTGCTCGGTTACTACGACATCAACATCGCCGCCGCGATCCTGGGCTTCTTCCTGATCTGCGAGGTGGTGCTGCTCGGGCTGCTGGCGTTTTCGGTGCTGTTCCGGGGTGGCGGGCCCAACGGCCTGATGATCTCCTCGATCAGCCCGATCAAGGCGTTCAGCTCGCTGCCCGCCGGCGGTGGTTTCCACATCAAGGCATCCGGCGCCGAACTGGCCGCCGGCAGCGGCGCCATCGGCCTGTTCTTCGCGTTCTGGTCCTGGGTGGGCTACGAGACCACGGCCGTGTACGGCGAAGAGTCGCGCAACCCCAAGCGGATCGTGCCCCGCGCGACCCTGATCGCGGTGGTGGGTCTCGGCATCTTCTACACCTTCGTGTCCTGGATGGTGATCTCCGGGAACGGCGCCCGGTCCTCTGTGGACCTCGCGGCGAACAACTCCATCGGGATGTTCACCCAACTCGCCGTCAAGAACCTGGGCGGCAAGTGGGTCGGCGACATCTACGAGTTCCTCATCGTGTCCGGCTCGTTCGCCTGCGCGCTGGCGTTCCACAACGCCGCATCCCGCTACCTGTACGCGATCGGGCGGGAGGTGCCGGTGCTGCGCCGCTCGCTGGGCGCCACGCACCGCAAGCACGGCTCGCCGCACATCGCCTCGGCCGCGCAGACCGCCATCACACTCGTCCTCACGGTCGCCTTCTACCTGCTGACCAACCAGGGCAGCTCGCCGCTGCGCGGCGCGTACATCTACGAGTACGGGCTGCTCGCGCTGCTCGGTACCATGGCCATCCTGATCGTGCAGTCGATCACCTCGGGCGCGGTCATCTGGTACTTCCACGTGAAGAAGACCCACCCGGGCAACCTCGTCACCACCGGAATCGTCCCGGCCCTGGGCGGGCTCGGCATGATCTACGTGGTGTACCTGCTGTTCTCCAACCTCTCGTTCGCGGGTGGCGGTGCCGCCGGTTCTCCCATGTTCAAGGCGATCCCGTATATCGTGGTGGGCACGTTCGCGGTCGGCCTGGGGATCGTGCTGCTGCTGCGCAAGCGCAGCCCGGCGGTGTACCAGGCGGTCGGCCGCACGGTGCTGGAAGAGTCGCACGAACGCACCTGACCGAGGGGGTGGCGGTGCTCCGCTGGGAACCCGATCCCGAGGCCGACCGGGCCTCACTCGTCTATACGTTCGGCGGTGCCGGAGCGGTGAGCACGCTGCGCCCCGGCACCGTCCTGTCCACCTGGACGCTGGACTGCTTCGGCGGCCAGGTGCGCTCGGTCGACGACCGGGTCAGCGAGGTCTGTGATCCCCGGTACCTCAACCCGCAGTCCGGCCCGTTCTGGATCGAGGGCGCCGAACCGGGGGACACGCTCGCCGTCCACTTCATCAGCATCGAGCCCCGGCACACCTGGGGAGTCAGCACCACCGTGCCGTTCTTCGGCGCGCTGACCGGTACCGCCGCCACCGCGCTGCTCCAGGCGCCGCTGGACGAACGCACCTGGTTCTACGACCTCGACCTGGACAAGCGGCTGGTGCGCTACCGCGCGCTGGACACCCCGTACGAGGTGGACCTGCCGCTGGATCCGATGCACGGTACGGTCGGTGTGGCACCGGCACTGGGGGAGGTGCGCTCGTCTCTGGCCCCGGGCAACTGGGGCGGCAACATGGACACTCCGGAGATGCGCGCCGGCACCACCTGCTACCTCGGCGTCAACGTGCCGGGCGCGCTGTTCAGCCTCGGCGACGGGCACGCCCGGCAGGGGGAGGGCGAGACCTGCGGCGTGGCCGTCGAATGCGCCATGGACACGGTGCTCGTCGTCGATCTCATCAAGGGGTACCCGACGCCCTGGCCGCGGCTGGAGGACGACGAGTACATCATGACCACCGGCTCGGCCCGGCCGCTGGAGGACGCGTTCCGGATCGCGCACACCGAACTGGTGCACTGGGTCAGCGAGCTGACCGGACTGTCCACACTGGACTCGTACCAGCTGGTGTCGCAGGGCGCCCGGACACCGGTCGCGAACGTGGTGGACACCGCGTACACGGTGGTGGCCAAGCTGCCCAAGAACCTGCTGCGCGGGGTGAGCGTACTGGACGGCACGCATAACCGGCTGCGCCAGGCGGCGGGCGGTCGGTAGTCTCGGGAGCGTGGCACACGTAGTCTCCGTCAACCTGGCGGTACCGCGGGACAATCCGGCCAAGGACACCGGCATCACCGGCATCGACAAGCGGCCCAGCGACGGGCCGGTACGGTTGGCCGCGCCCGGCGTACCGGGCGAGAGCGGGCTGGCCGGCGACCAGATCTTCGACAAGAAGCACCACGGCGGCGACGACCAGGCGGTGTACGCCTACGCCCGCGAAGACCTCGACCGCTGGCAGGCCGAGCTGGGCCGGGAGCTGCCCGGCGGCGTGTTCGGCGAGAACCTCACCACGGCCGGCGTCGACGTGACCGGCGCACTGATCGGCGAGCGCTGGCGGGTCGGCGACGAGGTGGTGCTGGAGGTGTCGGTACCCCGCATCCCGTGCGCCACGTTCGCCCACTGGATGGCCGAGCAGGGCTGGGTCAAGCGGTTCACCGAGGCGGCCACGCCCGGTGCGTACCTGCGCGTGGTCACGCCGGGCCGGATCCGGGCGGGCGACCCGATCACCGTGCTGGACCGCCCCGGCCACAGCGTGACCATCGGCGTCACGTTCCGGGCGCTCACCCGCGAGCCCGACCTGCTACCCGGGCTGCTGGCCGCGGACGCGCTACCCGACGGCGTCAAGGAGCTTGCGACCCGGCGTACCGCACCGTTTCCCGGCTGACCACCGTGGCGGTGGCCCGTGCCAGGGCGGCCGCCGCGCTGCGTGCGGCGGGCGGCGGCGTCCGGGCCGTCGCCCTCGACGTGACCGACGGGCATGGCGGATCCGGACAACCCGCTCGCGGCCCGGGTGCCGTGCTGAGGCTCAGCCGGGGTGCGCGGCGAGGTACGTGTCCAGGTCTTCGGTGGCGAGGGCCTTGCGGAGGGCCGGTGCCTGCGCCGGGTCGAACTCCAGGCCACGTACCGCGGTGATGCCGTGCAGCAGGCGTACCCAGCCGATGAGCGACAGCCCGCCGGTGTCCAGCGTCAGCACCTGGCTGGCGACCTGGAGCACCGCGGCCAGCCGTACCGGGTCGCCGGTCAGCTGCCTGACGAGAGCCGCGATCAGGTCCCGGGCGTGGCTGTCGCGAGCCGCGTTGCCGTCCGGCGTACCCGCGATCAGCATGCGCTGGCGTACGTAGTCCACCGCCTGCCAGCCGGCGAAGTGGTGGCAGCCCACCTCGTACACCTCCGGTATCACCCCGGGGACGTGCACCAGTCCCTTCGCCGTGAACCGGTACGGTGTGGCGAAGCTGCCGTCCTTTGTATGTCCGATGTGGACGGAGATGGTACGCGCGTCCACGCACATGTCCACGCCGCCCGCCGCCTCGACCAGCTTGGCGAGGCCGGCGTACGTGACGACCGCGCTGCCGTTGAACGAGTCGACACCCACCACCTCGCCGATCGCCTGTTCGGTGGCGGCCACGCCGCCCAGCAGGTACGCCGCGTCGGCCTTTGTGGACTGTCCACTGTCGAGTACCACGGCGGTGTCCCGCTCGACGGTGATGACGTATGCGCGGGCGTACCCGGGCGGCACGTGTACCACTGCGATCGTGTCCGCGTGCCGGGCCGCGTCGGTACCCAGGAGGAGCAGGTTGACCGCCTTCCCGGCGGAGGCCGGCGCCGCCGGTACCATCGGCTGGGACTGTGCGGTGTGCGTACCGTGAGAAATCAGTGCGGGAACCGCGACCACCGCCGCGACGGCGAGTGCGGCGCCGGCGGAGCGCAACCGGC
>DATEJJ010000830.1:0-5023 GCA_035278125.1 Rugosimonospora sp. | reverse complement strand
CCGGGTACGCGCCAGCCGGGTTGGCCGCCGCCAGTACCGGGCGGGCCGGGGTCGGCAGCCGAACCCCGTTGGCGGCCAGCTCGCCGACCAGCCGCTCCCGTTCAGCGGCGTCGCTGATCTGCGCGACCGCGGCGGCGGTGTCCGCGCTCAGCGCGTGCGCGGCTGGCTGGCGGAACCACGGCAGCAGTTCGAGCATGGCCGGGCGGGCGCCGGAGGCCAGCAGGATGGCCGTGCCCCGCTTGAGCGCCCGCACGTCCTCCGGGCCCATGATGCGCTGCCGGCGCACCGACACCTGCCGGGACAGGTGCCCGGTACCGTCGCGGGTCAGCGACAGGGTGGCCACGTCGTGCTCACCGATCAGCGTGGAGACGTCCGCGGCGAAGCGGGGATCGTCGCCGCCGGCGCCGACCAGCTTGACGGTGGCCGCGCCCCACAACGTGCCCATGCCCCGCTCGCCCCACACGGTGGTGCCCTGCTGGTAGGTCTGCAGGATGGTGACCAGCACGATGCCGCGCCCGCCGTAGTGGCTGTAGAGCTGCGGCAGGTCGGCCAGCGGGCAGATGTTGGCGGCCTCGTCCAGCATCGCCAGCAGGGGCGGGTCCAGCCGCCCGCCGCGGGCCTCCGCGCGCAGCACGCCGTGGCGCATCACCTGGTCGGTCAGCGCCGCGACCAGCGGGCCGCTGCTGCCCGCCCCGTCTTTGGACAGCAGGTACAGGGTGTCGCGCGACACCGGGAAGCCGTCCGGGTCGAACCGGTCGATCCGCGTGTCGGCGGGCTGGGTGACCCAGGCCATGATGCGCGGGTCCTGCAAACACTTCGCCGCGGTGCGGGCGGTCTCGTAGATCCCGTCGCGGGTCTCCGGTGCGCCGTTTTGGCGACCACGCAGCGCCCGGGCGACCTCCGGGTACCCGTGCTCGAACAGCAACCCAACCGGTTCGTCGTCGTTCGCGTCGGCCAGCCACGCCTGCACGTCGGACATGCCGGCGCCGCTGGCCGCCGCCGCGAGGAAGAAGCTGGTCAGCAAGTCTTCCGCGGCCAACAACCAGAAGTCCTCGCCCTTGTCCCGGCGGATTGGCTGCACGAAGTGGCTGGCCATCCGGGCCGCCTCCTCCACCGACCGCACGGCGGTCAGCGGGTTCCACCACCACGCCTGCCCCACCCGGGTGATGGCCTGCGGGTCGAACACCCACACCCGCCCGGCCCGGGCCCGCGCGGTGTGCGTGGTGGCCCACACGTCAGCCCGGTTGCTGGTGGCCAGCACCGCACCGGGCGCCGCCAGGATCAGCGGCACCGCCAGCGATGACGTCTTGCCCGCCCGGGGCCCCATCACGGCGAGCACACCGTCCTCCCATGAGGCGCGCAGCACCGGCCCGCGCCGCCCGGGCAGCAGCATGGTGCCCAAGGTGACGCCGATGTCGTTGCCGGACAGCTGTTTGGCCGGCACGTCGGCGAGGCTGGGCCGCAGCTGCCGGGCCCGCTTGGTCACCCCGGCCGGGGTCAGGTCGGCGACCTCGTGCGGGCGGGCCAGCGACGGCAGCGCGTCGCCGGCGTGGGTGCGCCGGCGCTCCCACACGATCCAGCCCGCGGTGACCGGGGCGACCACCGCGGCCACCAGCACCGCGTACACCGCCGCGACCAGACCGTGGCTGACATGCGGGTACAGCACCCGCCAGTGCCCGGACAGCAGTTCGGTGACGAACGCGGTACCGAACCCCGGGCCGCCGACGTGTCCGGTCAACCAGGCGACCAGGGCACCGGCCGCCCACGCCAGCCAGGCCAACGCGATGACCCCCCACAACGCGCCCAACAGCACGAACGGGGTCAGCGGCATGGTCCCCGCGCTGGAGCGCGGCTGCACCGGATGCTGCGACATGCTCACCGCGCACCACCCACCCGCCGCGTGCCGCCACGCACCGTGGCGGTCCGCGCCGGCCCGGCCGCCGTCGCGGCGGCCCGCACCGCCTGGTCGGTGTCGTAGAGCCGCCACTCGTCGCCGACCAGGCTCAACGCCACCGGCAGCCCGGGCCGCTCCCCGGTTTTGATCAGATACTTGCCGCGGCCCGGGTGGATGCTGCCCGGGAACAGCGCCTCCGGCGCCGCCCAGGACGACACCATCTCCCGCTCCGGTGCGGACAACCGGGTGATCTGGTTGATGCGGTCCAGCTCCCGTCCGGGCAACGCCGCCATGATCTTGATGGCGGCGCGTTCGAAAAAGCCCCTCGCCTTGGCCCGGTCCTCCTCGGTGGGCAGGGCGTCCAGGTCGTCGAGCGAATGGGTGATCATTAGGGAGGCCATGCCCCGCTGCCGGTTGAGCCTGGTCAGCGCGTCGGCGTGTTCGACCAGCCCGGGCGCGCCGCGCAGCGCCCGCCATAGCTCGTCCATGACGGCGAAGAACTGGCGGCGGGGGGCCAGACCCTGGTCGGCCAGCACCGCGGCGGCGTCGACCACCCCGAAGCTGTAGGCCCAGCAGCACAGCATCGCGGCGGCAACCAACTGGTCGCCGGCGGCCGCGACGCTGGAGATGTCCACCGACACCGCCGGGGCGTCCAGGTCGATGGGCACCGTGGTGGCCTCGTCGAACACGCCTTTGAGTGAGCCCTCGCACAGCAACGCCAGGGTGGGGACCAGGTCGTCGACGCGGCGGGCGTAGTCCACTTCGCCGTTGGCGCGGGCGGCGGCGCGCAGCTCGTCGGGGCCTTCCTCCAGGACGGCCAGCACGTCCGGGACGGTGGGCTCGCGGTCCAACCGGTCGGTGAGCAGGTCGACGGTGCGTCCGAGGATGACCTCCTCGGGGTTGGTGACCCGACCGGCACGCACCAGCGTGCACAGCGCCAGCAGCAGCGACAGCCGCCGGCCGCGGATCTCCAGTCGCAGCCGCTCGGCCTCGGCGCCGACCATCCGGGGCAGCACCGTGCCCAGCGGGCCGGAATCCAGCGGGTTGATCCGGTGCAGGCCCCGCCCGACCCGGATCACCTGGCCGCCGAGGTGCTCGACCAGCCGGGTGTAGTCGGGTTTGGTGTCGCCGAGGATCAGGGCCTGGGTGCCGTATCCGGTCAGCCCGGTGATCAGCCGCTTCGCCAGGGAACTCTTGCCGACGCCCGGTTGGCCGAGCAGGAACATGCCGGGGTTGGTCACCAGACCGGCGCGCAGCCACTCCAGCGGGTCCAGGCACAGCACCTCGCCCCACAGCATGTGCCGCCCGATCGGTACGCCGAGCATCGGCGACCCGGATCCGGCCACGTACGGGTACAGGCCGCACAGTTGCACCGTGGTGCCCTGGTACTCCATGCCGGGGGCCAGGTGGCTGACCCGGCCGGCGCCCGGGATGCGCCAGCCCCATGACGGGGCCAGCGCGCCGCGGGTCGAGGGGTCGGTGGTCGGGGCGTCGGCCTGCTTGGCGCGCATCGCTACCTCCCTGGTCGTCGTCGTGGCTCAGCGGGGCCACTGGGTGGCCAGTTGGGGTGGGCAGATGCCGCAGGGCAGGGTGGCCACGAACCCGGCGGCCTGCGAGGCCCACAGCCGCCGCAGCCGGATCTTGGCGACCTCCGCGCGCGACTCCACGTCGGCCACGGCCCGGCCCAGCTCGTCCGGGTCGGTGACGGTGACCGTGACGAACATGCTCATCAGGCCCACGCCGGCGCCCGCGGCTTCCTCCCGCGCGGCGCGCAGCGCCCGCTCCTTGTCCGCCCGGTCGCGGGCGTTCTCGTCACGCTTCTGCGCCGCGCGCAGCGCATCGCGGAACGCGGCGGCGTTGACCTCCCGCTCGACGATGCGGGCGGCCTCACCCGCCGAGAACGGCCGGTAGATCAGCGACACCCGCCGCGGGTGCGGGCCGGGGGCCAGCAGCCGGGACAACACGTCGGCGTGGACCATCGCCCGGGGGGCCTCGTGCCAGGCCCAGGACACCGAGTAGCCGGAGTCGTGGTGGTACTGGTCGTAGGATTCCTCGGCGGCCACCGGACCGGCGGTGTCCCAGTCCAGGTAACGCTGCAGGTCGCCGCCGCGGTCGGCGCCGATGAGCCGGGCCACGTCGCCGCGGGCGGCCGGGTCGTAGGCGGTGCGGACGGTGGCGACCAGGTCGTGCGCGGTAGCCCGGCCCAGCACCGTCAGTCCGCAGTTGCCCAGCGCGTCACTGAGTCCGGGCAGGGTGCGGGCGATCTCAGCGACGGACTCGTCGAGGTTGCGGGGTCGGGTGGGGGAGTGCGCCGGGTCGAAGGTGATGCTGATGCGGGTCTCCACGTCGGCGGCCGCGGCGGGGGAGACCTCGACCAGTTGGCTGAGCACCCGCCGCGCCGAGCTCGGCGCGTGCGGCACGATCCGGCCGGTGACGTAGTCGGCCAGCCGCGACCCGGACGCCGGGGCGGTGTCCACGGTGATGGTGACCCACCGCACGATCGGCAGGTAGCCCAGGCTGCTCAACCAGCCGCCCCAGTTGGACACCCAGGTCTGCGCCTGGTCCCGGTCGACCAGCCAGGTGGAGGTCGCCGCGGCCCGCAGGGTCGCGGTCATCGTGCCGACGCGCTTGTGCCAGACCAGGCCGAAGTCGCCGGCCGGGTCCGACACCGACAGCAGCGTGGTCGCGGCCAGCACCCCGGGCAGTTGCCACGCCTGCGGGTGCGCGACAGTCACCCCGGAGCGGTAGGTGGTGTAGCCGCGGGCCGACCCCCATCCCCACCGGATGCGTTGCAGCAGTCCGTGCAGCAGCGGCACCCCGTCCCAGCGCAGCACCGTACCGCCGATGATCACCAGGCCGGGTACCACCACGATCGCGAACGCGGTCGGGCTCAACGCCACCGCGATGATCAGCGTGGTGAGCGCGATGAGCACCACCAGCGTCTGCGCGGAGCCCAGGCCCATCAGCCCCATGCCTCGGCTGCGGCGCCACCCTCCGTAGGTACGGACCTGCTCCTCGTTGGACACCATGAGTCGATCAACTTCCCTTCGTGGAGTCGTCGGCCGCCGACGCGGCGGCATTGCCCGCGGCCTTGGCTACCTGGACACCGGTGCTGACCACCGCGACGCC